>NZ_JAGUUD010000079.1:0-41436 GCF_020177535.1 Paraburkholderia sp. XV
CAGGAATACTTGACCACTACATGCCGCCCCGCACAGGGGCGACGCGTGAAGCACGCTAACAATGCGCGGATGCCAGCGAAAAGCCACCGCCAGCAAACCCCAAACCCAAACCCAAACCCAAACCCAAACAGATGAACGAAAAAAAGCGTCCGCATCGCTCCCGACACGAACGCCCAACTGCTGTTGCTACAACGTGAACCCCGCCGCCCGGCACCGGCAAACACCGCCCCTCAAGCGGCCGCCGCCGCCTTCGGCGTCAAATCCTCGCGATGCCTCACCAGCGCCTCACGCACCATTTCGTGCAGTTCCAGCTCGACACCTTCAGGATTCTCGTGAAGCGTCGCCAGAATCGAGCGCCGCATCCGCGGCTCCCAAAACCGCCGGATATGATCGGCAATACTGTCGATTGCCTCATCGCGGTCCGGCATCGACTCAAAGAAATCGCCAATGCGGTTCGCCATGTCGACCAGGTTATGTGCGTCCATTGCGTTGCCTCATTTACCGGAAGTCGTAGCCAGTTCGCGCTTGCGAAGATGCTCCAACTGCTCGTCGTTGAAGCGCGAGTATTCCTTCTGCCATTGCGACGGCTGCTCGACGGGCATCACCTGCACGGCCGTTACCTTGTACTCGGGGCAGTTGGTCGCCCAGTCGGAACTGTCCGTCGTAATCACGTTCGCACCGGACTCAGGGAAGTGGAACGTCGTGTAGACGACGCCCGGCTGCATCCGGTCCGCCACCTTCGCGCGCAGCACCGTGTAACCCGCGCGCGATTCGATGCCGACCCAGTCGTCGTCCTTGATACCCCGATCTTCGGCGTCGTGCGGATGAATCTCCAGACGATCCTCGTCGTGCCACAGGGAGTTCTCCGTACGCCGCGTCTGCGCGCCGACGTTGTACTGCGACAGAATACGGCCCGTGGTCAGGATCAGCGGGAACTTCTGGTTGACCTTCTCCGGCGTCGCGACGTACTTCGTGATCACGAACTTGCCCTTGCCGCGCACGAACTCGTCGATGTGCATGGTCGGCGTGCCTTCCGGCGCGTTCTCGTTGCACGGCCACTGGATGCTGCCCAGCTTGTCGAGCTTCTCGTACGACACGCCGTGGAAAGTCGGCGTGAGACGCGCGATCTCGTCCATGATCTGCGACGGATGCGTGTAGTTCATCTCGTAGCCGAGCGCGCGGGCAAGCAGGATCGTCACTTCCCAATCCGAGTAGCCGGCGAGCGGCGGCATCACCTTGCGCACGCGCGAGATGCGGCGCTCGGCGTTGGTGAACGTGCCGTCCTTTTCAAGGAAGGTCGAGCCCGGCAGCAGCACGTGCGCATACTTCGCCGTTTCGTTCAGGAAGATGTCCTGCACGACGATGCATTCCATCGACGACAGCGCCGCGCCCACATGTTGCGTGTTCGGGTCCGACTGCACGATGTCTTCGCCCTGGCAATACAGGCCCATGAAGCTGCCGTGCAGCGCCGCGTCGAACATGTTCGGGATGCGCAGGCCCGGTTCCGGCTGCAGCGTCACGCCCCATTCGCCTTCGAAGAGCGTGCGTGTCACCGTATCGCTGATGTGGCGATAGCCCGGCAGTTCGTGCGGGAACGAACCCATGTCGCACGAGCCCTGCACGTTGTTCTGGCCGCGCAGCGGGTTCACGCCCACACCTTCGCGGCCGATGTTGCCCGTCGCCATCGCGAGGTTCGCGATGCCCATCACGGTGGTCGACCCCTGCGCGTGTTCCGTCACGCCGAGGCCGTAGTAGATCGCCGCGTTGCCGCCCGTCGCGTAGAGGCGCGCAGCTTCGCGCACCTGTTGCGCTGGCACGCCCGTCACGCTTTCCATCATCTCCGGCGAATTCTCCGGCAGCGCGACGAAATCGCGCCAGTGCTGGAATGCGCGCGTCTCGCAGCGCTCGGCGATGAACGCCTCGTTGAGCAGGCCTTCCGAGACGAGCACATGCGCGAGCGACGTGACCAGCGCCACGTTCGTGCCTGGACGCAGTTGCAGGTGATGCGTGGCCTTCACGTGCGCGGTATCGACGATGTCGATGCGGCGCGGATCGACGACGATCAGTTTCGCGCCCTGGCGCACACGCCGCTTCAGGCGCGAGCCGAACACCGGGTGGCCGTCGCTCGGGTTCGCGCCGATCACGATGATGACGTCGGATTTATCGACGGAAGCGAACGTCTGCGTGCCGGCGGATTCGCCGAGCGTCGTCTTCAGGCCGTAGCCCGTCGGCGAGTGGCAGACGCGCGCGCAGGTGTCGACGTTGTTGTTGCCGAACGCGGCGCGCACCAGCTTCTGCACCAGATACGTTTCTTCGTTTGTGCAGCGCGACGACGTGATGCCGCCGATCGAATCGCGGCCGTACTTCTCCTGGATGCGGCGGAATTCCGACGCCGCGTAGCTCAGCGCTTCTTCCCAGCTGACTTCGCGCCACGGATCGGTGATCTTCGCGCGGATCATCGGCTTCTTGATGCGGTCCTTGTGCGTCGCGTAGCCCCATGCGAAGCGGCCCTTCACGCACGCATGGCCTTCGTTCGCCTGGCCGTTCTTGTGCGGCACCATCCGCACCACGGTGTTGCCCTTCATCTCGGCCTTGAACGAGCAGCCGACGCCGCAGTACGCGCAGGTCGTCACGACGGAATGCTCGGCCTGGCCCAGCATCACGATGCTCTTTTCCGACAGCGTCGCGGTCGGGCACGCGGCGACGCAGGCGCCGCACGACACGCATTCCGAGTCCATGAACGGCTGGCTTTCGCTGGCTGCGACGCGCGATTCGAAGCCGCGTCCGGAGATGGTCAGCGCGAACGTGCCTTGCGTCTCTTCACAGGCGCGCACGCAGCGGTTACAGACGATGCACTTCGACGGGTCGTACGTGAAGTACGGGTTCGACTCGTCCTTCTTGTCCTTCAGGTGGTTCGCGCCGTCGAAGCCATAGCGCACTTCCCGCAGGCCCGTCACGCCCGCCATGTCCTGCAGTTCGCAATTGCCGTTGGCAGGGCAGGTGAGGCAGTCGAGCGGGTGATCGGAGATGTACAGCTCCATCACGTTGCGGCGCAGGCCCTGCAGACGGTCCGTTTGCGTGCGGACCTTCATGCCCGCTTCGACGGGCGTCGTGCACGACGCGGGATAACCGCGCCGTCCTTCGATCTCGACGAGACACAGACGGCACGAGCCGAACGGTTCGAGCGAATCGGTTGCGCACAGTTTCGGGATGTTGACGCCGGCCTCGGCGGCGGCGCGCATCACCGACGTGCCCGCGGGCACCGAGATCGTCTGGCCGTCGATTTCGAGCGTCACGTCGACGTCGGAATGACGCAGCGGCGTGCCGTAATCGGTATCGTCCATCGGGCCGCGTTCGTTGCGCAGCGCGCCCGCCTTGCAGGCACAGTTGCCGGAGCCGCAGCCGCCGGATTTGAAGGTGATCGGATCGGACATGTTGGGCTCCGTGGTCAAGCTGCCGCTTTCGGAATGGCGGTTTCGAGACCGAAGTCTTCGGGGAAATGGTCGAGGGCGGAGACGACAGGGAACGGCGTCATGCCGCCCATTGCGCACAGCGAACCCGACACCATCGTGTCGCACAGATCGCGCAGCAGTTGCACCTGCTTCGTCGACGTGTCGCCATTGCGAATCCGCTGGATCACTTCGACGCCGCGCGTCGAGCCGATCCGGCATGGCGTGCATTTGCCGCACGATTCGAGCGCGCAGAAGTGCATCGCGTATTGCGCGAGATCGGCGAGATTCGATGTGTCGTCGTGAATCACCAGGCCGCCGTGACCGACGACGGCGCCGACCTTCGCGTATTCCTCGTAGTCAAGCGGGATGTCCCACTGGCTCTCGGGCAAATACGTGCCGAGCGGGCCGCCCACCTGCACCGCGCGCGCCGGACGGCCGCTTGCCGTGCCGCCGCCGTAGTCGAACATCAGTTCGCGCAGCGTGCAGCCGAACGCGAGTTCGACCAGACCGCCGCGCTTCACGTTGCCCGCGACCTGGAACGGCAGCGTGCCGCGCGAGCGGCCCATGCCGAAGTCCTTGTAGAACGCCGCGCCCTTCGCGAAGATGATCGGCACCGTGGCGAGCGTGATCACGTTGTTGATCACGGTCGGCTTGCCGAACAGGCCTTCGAGCGCAGGCAGCGGCGGCTTCGCGCGCACGATGCCGCGCTTGCCTTCCAGCGATTCGAGCAGCGCCGTTTCCTCGCCGCACACATAGGCGCCCGCGCCCTTCGCGACGAACAGCTCGAAGCGATGTTCCGAGCCGAGCACGCTGTCGCCCAGCCAGCCGGCTGCGCGCGCCTTGGCGATAGCGGCTTCGAGCGTGGCGATCGAATGCGGATATTCGCTGCGCACGTAGATATGGCCGACGGTTGCGCCCGCCACGATGCCCGCGATGATCATCCCCTCGATCAGCACGAACGGATCGCTTTCCATCACGAGGCGGTCGGAGAACGTGCCCGAATCGCCTTCGTCCGCGTTGCAGACGATGTATTTCTGGTCGGCCCTGGCGGCGCGCACCGTGCGCCACTTGATGCCGGCCGGGAACGCGGCGCCGCCGCGGCCGCGCAGGCCGGATTCGATCAGCGCGTCGACGGCGGCGTCGCCGGACATCGCAAGCGCGTTATACAGGCCGACGATGCCGCCGTTGGCGATGTAGTCGTCGGTCGAAAGCGGGTCGGTGATACCGATGCGCGCGAACGTCAGGCGCTGCTGCTTCTTCAGATACGGAATCTCGTCGACGACGCCGACATGCTTCGCGTGCGTCGCCTTGCCTTCGATAAAGCCCGCGTCGAACAGCGACTTCACATCGTCGGCTTCGACATTCGCGTAGCCGATACGGCCTTCGCTTGTCTGCACTTCGACGAGCGGTTCGAGATACAGCAGCCCGCGCGATCCATTACGCACGAGTTCGATTTCGATGCCGCGTGCTTTCGCTTCATCGACGATGGCCGTGGCAAGTGCGTCCGCGCCGAGCGCCAGCGCCGACGAATCGCGGGGAACGTAGATGCGCGTCATACCGTTTCCTCCACACGTTTCATCGCCGCTGCGAGCAGCGCGTCGAACTTCTGCGGCGTCACTTTGGCGTGCAGGTCGCCGTTGATCATCATTGCTGGCGACAGCGCGCATTGACCGAGGCAATACACCGATTCGAGGCCGACGGCGCCATCGCATGCGTGGTCATGGGCGTGATCGTGGTTGTGGGCCTCGTGCTTGTGCGCGTCGAAGCGGCAACCCGTGCGCGCCTCGATATGCTGGGCGAGCGCTTCCGTCCCCATGCTGCGGCACGCTTCCGCGCGGCACAGTTGCACCGTGACGGGCGCGGCAGGCGACTGACGGAAGTGGTGGTAATAAGTGATGACACCATGCACTTCGGCCCGGGACAGGTTCATCGTCCGCGCGAGCGGCGCGACGGTGTCGGGCGGCACGAAGCCGACGTCGTCCTGAATGGCATGCAGTAGCGCAACCAGCGACATGCCGGGTCGTGCGTGGCGTTGCACGAGTTCGTCTGGCGCAATGGCGTTCGGTCGATCCACAGTGGGGCTCCTCCAAAGTCGATATATGCACTTGTTATTCATAACCCGCGCATCTATGCTTTGCTTGTTTGATATATCAATGCGAACGATAGGCGGGTGGATCGGCTTTCGCAATAGGAACTACGGCAACATATATGATTCGAATCGAATGCCAGGCTCAGCTTATTGTGCGGGACAGCAACGGCCAAACGTCCAGCCTGACTGACGCTGTGCCGTTACTGTCGCTTGTCGACCAGACGGGCAGCATCGCGCAGGCCGCTGCGCTTAAGGGTTTGTCCTACCGTCACGCATGGGGTTTGCTACGCGCCATCGAGACCCAGCTGGGCGGGGCGCTAATCGAGAAAGAGCGCGGCCGCGGCTCCGCCCTCTCGGAACTCGGTCGGGCCGTGTTGCGCGCGCAACGACTTTGCGGCGAGCGTCTGGACGGCAACATGCAGGCGCTGGCGAGCGAGGTCGCCGCCGATCTGAACCGCTGGCTCGCGCCGCCCGCCGAAGACGTCCGCATTCATGCCTCGCATGGGTATGCGGTGGCGGCGCTGGTGACGGCGCTCGTCGCCGACGAAGTGCCCCTCGACATCAAATACCGCGACAGCGCCGAGGCGATCACCGCGCTCGCGCGCGGCGAGTGCGATCTGGCGGGCTTCCATCTGCCGCGCGGCGAGTTTCGCGCGGCATGCGCAGATAAGTATCGTCAGTGGCTCGATCCGCAGCGACATGTGCTCGTGCATCTGACGCGGCGCAAACAGGGGCTTTTTCTCGCGAAGGGCAATCCGAAGGGAATAGGCGGTCTGACCGACCTCGCACGCGACGATATCCGCTTCGTCAACCGGCAGCACGGCTCGGGGACGCGCATGTTGATCGATCTTGCGCTGCGGCGCGTCGGAGTCGATCCGGATCGCGTGAACGGCTATGCGTCGACTGAACTGACCCATTCGGCGATCGCCGCTTTTGTCGCGAGCGGAATGGCGGACGTCGGCTTCGGCGTGGAACCGGCGGCGCATCACTTCGGGCTCGACTTCATCCCGGTCGTCGACGAAGACTATTACTTTGCCTGCGACCGCGCGCGCCTGGAGCGCGAGCCGCTGACAACGGTGATGTCGGTGATGCGCGGCGACACTTTCCGGCAGAGTGTCGCGCATCTGGAGGGCTACGATCCCGGCGACTGCGGGAAACTGCTCGAACTGGAAGCAGGTCTGGAGGAGAGCGGGGCCTGACACACACGGCCCGCGGGACGTCCGGGCGTGCAGGGTAAGCGCCCGTAACAACGAATACGTCTGCAGACGCTGCGCCGCACGACGCTTTGCGCTAATCTCTACGCTTTCGTAATCCTGCCGCAATTGCGCGGCGCCCGTCTGCCGCACCGATTCGATATGAAATATCTCGTTCCCGCTTGCGCTGCCGCCCTCACGGCCGGCGCGTTGTTTGCCACGATGTCCGCTGCTTTTGCGCAGAATTCGCCGGGTGTGCCGGGCGGTATCCTCACCCAGGAGTTCAAGCTGAACGAGCATCCGCAGATGCCGTTCGGCGCATCCGCACCGTCGAAGAAATATCAGGGCGACAAGCCTTCGAAATTGCGCAAGCGCGGCGACAACGGCGATCCGAACGGCTGCAACCTGAAGTGCCCTGAAGATCAGTAAATGACGCAACGCACGCGGCGCCTTTCGGCGTCGTGTGCGTCGTCGAAACGGCTGGCCGGGTTACGGCTTGGCCGTGTGCCATACGTCCTTGAAGCCGTCCCCCTTCATGTCGCCGGGCTTCTCGTCCTTCGCGAAGCGGTAGAGCGGCTTGTTTTTGTACGCCCATTGTTTCTGGCCATCCGCGCCGTCGATCACGGTCCAGTCGCCCGACGGCTTGTCGCTGGCGGCTGCCGCGGCGGCGGGCCATGCCGCGGCGCAACCGCCCGAGCACGCGCTTTTGCCCGGTGTCGTGTCCTTGTCGAAGGTGTAGAGCGTGCGGCCCTCTGCGTCGACGAAACGTCCGTCCATGGTTTTCGGCGGCGCGGCGAAGGCGGTCTGCTGCACGGCGAGCGCGGCGATGAGAAGGAGAATCTTGCGCATGATGCGGCTCCTGTTCTGACGTGTTGTGTATGGAGTTTATGCAATCGTTCGGTGAGTGCGCGTCTTAAATGCCTTGAATGTGCGCGCATCGAATAAACGGTTGGCGCGCATTGTTATTCCACGCGCTGTTGGTCGAAATGCGACCGGTGCATGTGTGCAGCAGGGCCCGTCTTGTTCGAGCGCGGGCTTTTTTCATCTCTCTTCGTTCTGGCCGGACGACGCTCTCGCTATCGCCGGGCGCCTAAAAGGGCGGCCACCGCGAACGGTATAATTCCCCTGATCTATCAAGAGGCAATGCAAATTGCATTGCGCCGGCCTGCATTGCTGGACACGGGCCGAGTGGCGAATTCAAGCCCTCGCATACGGGGAATGCCGAGAATGAAAATACTGCTGACCAACTTCCATACTGGTCGTGGAGGCGGTCACGACACGTACGTCGTGACTATTGCGCGCGCCCTGGCCGCGCGTCACGAAGTCTTCGTTGGTGCGCCGAAAACCAGCAGGCTGTTGCAGCATGCGAGCGGCGTCGCGAATATCCGTGCACTGCCGATCGAGTTTCCCGCCAAGCTCAAGGACCTCGGGCGCTTCGTCGGTGCGATCCGGCAACTGCGCGCGCTGCTCGAACGCGAGCGCTTCGACGTCGTTCATGTGAACGGCTCGCCCGATCATCGGCTCGTGCTGCTGGCGACGCTGTTCGCCTCGTTCAAGCGGCCGTATTGCGTGTACACCAAGCACAACACGATCCGCGTCAAGCGCGACTTCATGACGAAGCTCAAGGCGCGGCGCGCGACGCATCATGTGATCGCTGTGTCGAAGCCGGCAGCGCAACTGCTTGAAGGGTCCGTGTATGCGGATTGCGGCGTGTCGGTGATTCCGAACGGAGTCGACATTCATTTTTATGCGCCTTTCGACGACTACGCGGCCGCGCGCAGGCGCGACGCGCTGCTCGGGACCAGGCACGCCGGGAAGCTGGTGGTCGGCACGATTACCGGGTTCGACTGGTACAAGGGGACGATGGACATGGTGGCGGCCGTCGCCGCGTTGCCTGAGAATTTGCGCAAACAGATCGTCCTGGTGGTGGTCGGCACGGAGCCCAATGACGAGCAGCGCAAGGTCATCGAAGCGCTGAACATGGACGAGCATCTGCTGATCAGCGGCTTTACGGACGACGTCCGCGACTACATCGCGACGTTCGATGCCGGCTTCATGGTGTCGCACGCGGTGGAAAGCAGTTCGTTTGCCTGCCGCGAGATGATGGCGATGGGCCGGCCGGTGCTCGTCACGCGGTACGCCAGCTTGCCTGAGAACGTCGATGACGACGTGGACGGCTGGATCGTCGAGCCGCGCGACACGCAGGCGATGACCGCGCGGCTGCGCGCGATGCTCGCGAACCGCAGCCAGTTACCCGCGATGGGACGAAACGCGCGCGCGAAAGCCGAGCGGGAGTTTTGCAGCAGCAAGTTCATTCAGGAAACGGAAGAGGTGTACGAGCGCGCTGCAGCGTGACCGCTTTCGCCGTGCGAACGTATTGCGAGCGGCGCGAGGCCCGCGCAGCGTGATGCTGCCGCGGGCTTTATTTTTGCCGGGGAAGGGTATGTCGCGTGTGGTTATGGGCGGACGAGCGTCGCTCCGCAGGTCGTGATGTCGCCGATGTAGGCAATGCGCTTGCCGTTGTGCCGGCGTCGGCCGCTAGCGATGATCGGATATTTGCCGCCGCAGCGCGGACATGCGACCAGGTGACCGTCGAGCGCGATGGAGATACCTTCATCGGTCAGATCCGGCGTCGCCTCGACGATCTTGCCGCCGTGGTCGGTGATGTCACCGAGGCGGGCCATGATGGGTTCGTCTGTGTGGGTCAATTGTGCATCTCCCGTTTGGTTAGTTGTACTAGGCTGATAAGGCGTGCCGTCGGACTCGGAGGCGGCCGTCCATTTGACGTCAGGTCAACCGCAGTGACTATCAGAAAAGGTCGAAAACGGGGCGCGAACGAATGCGGAGTCGAGGAGAGCGTCAGCCGGGGCGACGTTGGCCAGTGTATGGAGCAGGCGCAGGTCGTGTTCGCGTACGGATGATGGCAACAAAAAACCCGCAGAGCGCTTCGCTGTGCGGGTTTTCGTACTGCGGCATGCTGCGCCG
The DNA here is from genome assembly GCF_020177535.1 of Paraburkholderia sp. XV. NCBI lineage: Bacteria > Pseudomonadati > Pseudomonadota > Betaproteobacteria > Burkholderiales > Burkholderiaceae > Paraburkholderia > Paraburkholderia sp. XV. The sequence goes on from NZ_JAGUUD010000079.1 coordinate 9,720, forward strand.
TATTGAATATTGGTGGAGGCGGCGGGAATCGAACCCGCGTCCAGAAGTCCTCCACGACTAGTTCTACATGTTTAGTTCAGTCTTTTGATTTAACCGCAGCGACGCGAACGAACACGCTGCGCTACGGCGATTCACTAAATTTTCGACCCGGACGTCGTGACGCCGTCAAGGCTTAACTGACGTATATGACCTCTGTCGGTATTGCTACCGGTCTTGCGACACTAGCCCGTCAGTGAACTAGGCAGAGGACGGCGGCCCTTAGGCTGCCAGTGCGAACGTATCGTCGTTTGCAGTTACGTTTTTCCCATTGATTAACGAGGTGACGGGTCCTCGACATGCCCTAGCCGCTTCGCAACCCCTGTCGAAACCAGGTCGCCCCCACGGAAGGAATGAGCCACGCAGGCGGCTCACTTGATCATTTTACAGTAGCGGCGCTCGCGAGTCACGGCGAAACGAATGCGCGCGCTCGTAAGTGGCGAATCCGTCCGTCAACTGATGTCGCGCAGCAGGTTATGCAACTCGCCCGTGGTATTGACGACATGCTGGGCGTGCCATTGCGTCGGCGGAATGTCATTGCCGCAATACCCGTACGCCGCCGCGACCGTTACCATGCCGGCCGCAAAGCCCGCCTGCACATCGCGCAGATCGTCGCCGACATAGACGACGCGCTCCGGCGGAAGGTCCAGTTCCTTCGCGGCGTGGAACAGCGGCGCAGGATGGGGTTTCGAATGCGGTGTCGTATCGCCGCTCACGACGCAGCCCGCGCGCGCGCCCAGCCCAAGCTGGGCGACGAGCGGCTCCGTCAGCCGCGCGACCTTGTTCGTCACGATGCCCCAGCGCACGCCGCGCGCATCGAGATCATCGAGAATGTCACCAATGCCTGGGAACAGCAGCGTTTCGATGCAGAGATCCGCTTCGTAGTTTGCCAGGAACTCGTCGCGCATCGACGCGTAATCGTGATGGTCGGGGCCGATGCCGAAGGCGCCGCCGAGCAGCCCGCGCGCACCCGCTGACGCGAGCGGGCGCAACTGTTCCAGCGGCACCATCTCCAGACCGCGCTCATGGCGCATCTTGTTGACGGCAGCGGCGAGGTCGGGCGCGGTGTCGGCAAGCGTGCCGTCGAGGTCGAACAGGATGCCCTGGCAAAGACCGACCGATGCTTCTTCGTCTTCGCGCTGTGGCAGGGGCGTGGGATCGCTCATTGAGGTAGGCGTTGGATCAGGCTTCGCGACGGCACGCGAGCATGTAGTTGACGTCGGTATCGTTCGACACGCCGAAATGGCGCGTGAGCGGGTTGTAGGTGATGCCCTTGATTTCCACCGTGTGCAGGCCCGCCGCGCGCGCGAAGCCGGCCAGCTCCGACGGACGGATGAAGCGGGCGTAGTCGTGCGTGCCCTTCGGCAGCATGCGCGCAATGTACTCCGCGCCAACCACTGCAAACAGGTACGACTTCACATTGCGGTTGAGCGTCGAGAAGAACACCCAGCCGCCCGGCTTGACGAGCGTCTTGCACGCTTCGACGACCTTCGACGGATCGGGCACGTGCTCGAGCATTTCCATGCAGGTGACGACATCGAACGAGGCAGGTTCGCGGGCGGCCAGCGCCTCTGCGGCGATCTCCTCGTAATTTACGGTTACACCGCTTTCAAGGCTGTGAAGATCCGCGACGCCCAAAGCTTCATTGGAAAGGTCGATTCCCTTCACATCGGCGCCCAAAGTCGCCATCGACTCCGACAGAATCCCGCCGCCGCAGCCAATATCGAGCACGCGCTTGCCGGCGAGATGCGCGTGCGCGTCGATCCAGTTGAGCCGCACCGGATTCAGTTCGTGCAATGGTTTGAACTCGGCGTTCGGGTCCCACCAGCGATGCGCGAGATCGCTGAATTTCTGCAGTTCGTGGGGATCGGCATTGGTCATGACGGATGCGGCCTTGAGGGCGGGAAGGCGGGTGGATCGGAGAAACCCTGAGTATATAGGGCTGCGCATGGGGCGGCAAAACGCGCCGGGTCGCGCTTGCTGTGTGCCGTCGCGCGCACCGTGAGGCCGCGCGCGGGTGGGGCATAAAAAAAGCCCCGCCGAAGCGGGGCTTTAGATACTGCGCTGTTTTGTAGCTTACTGCTTCGAAGTACCGACAACTTCGACTTCCACGCGACGATCCGGTGCGAGGCAGGCGATGAGTTGCTTGCGGTTCTTCTGGTTGCAGCCCGTCGTGACCGGGTTGCGCTTGCCCTTGCCTTCCGTGTAGATACGGTTGGCTTCGATGCCCTTGCTGACGAGGTATGCCTTGACAGCTTGTGCACGGCGCAGCGACAGACGGTCGTTGTACTTGTCCGAACCGATGCGGTCGGTGTAGCCCGTGGCCACGACGACTTCTAGGTTCAGGCCTTGAATCTTCGATGCGAGATCGTCCAGCTTTTCCTTGCCAGCCGGCTTCAGAATTGCCTTGTCGAAGTCGAACAGCGTGTCAGCTTGATACGTGATCTTCTGGCTGGTGATGGCCGGAGCGACCGGTGCCGGAGGTGCCGGCGGCGTCGGTGCCTGTGCGACCAGTGCGCCATCGCACTTTGCGTTAGCCGTTGCCGGCGTCCAGAACGCGTCGCGCCAGCAAAGCTCATTCGTGCCGTTCATCCACACGTATTCGCCGGTGCCGTTCACCCAGTTGTCATTCGTGGCTTGTCGCGACGCCGGCACCGACTGTGCCATAGCGGATGCAGCCATAACTGCGGTAGCTGCAATGAACGCGAGCTTTGAAAGTTTATTCATATTTCTCCTCTCGAAATTGAGATTACCGCAGGTTTACTGCGAGCCTGTTGACAAAGACCAGTCATACATTGCTCGAAGTATAACATCGGTGCGGAACAAAAGACGCTGTGCGTAGACTTCGAGCAGTGTCTAACTTTGTGCGTTGGCATTTTGCCATATCGTTCCCTTCCGACGATAAAAAAATCCGCCCCCTATTCATACGCCCGGTCGAATGTGGTGCATGCGCAACAAAAGGTGTCAAGTTCGTCAAGAGCCCGCCGGAGGCGGTTTCGGGCGGCTTGCGAGGCAGCATTTTTCGGGCCTGGTCACCACGCGCGCGAGGCGCTTCCAGGTGCCGTTTTCGCGCGTCCCACTAATAGGTATACGCATGTCGCCGGGAGCGGATGCGGTGCATGGTAGAATCGCGTGATGCGCTGCGCTCGCAGATGCATAGGGGTAGGCCCAAGCGGTGAGGTGAAGAACGCGTTTCCCTCATCGTCTTCGCGCGTAAACGATACGGACAATGGATCAATTCGCCAAAGAGACTCTACCAATCTCCCTAGAGGAGGAAATGCGCCGCTCGTATATCGAGTACGCAATGAGCGTGATTGTAGGGCGCGCGCTTCCCGATGTCCGCGATGGTCTCAAGCCGGTTCACCGGCGCGTGCTGTACGCCATGCACGAACTGAACAACGACTGGAACCGGGCGTACAAGAAGTCGGCGCGTATCGTCGGCGATGTGATCGGTAAGTACCACCCGCACGGCGATTCGGCCGTATACGACACGATCGTCCGCATGGCGCAGGACTTTTCGCTGCGCTACATGCTCGTCGACGGACAAGGCAATTTCGGATCGGTCGACGGCGACAACGCCGCGGCGATGCGTTACACCGAAATCCGCATGGCCAAGATCGGCCATGAACTGCTCGCCGACATCGACAAGGAAACGGTCGACTTCCAGCCGAACTACGACGGCAGCGAAAACGAGCCGACCATTCTGCCCGCGCGCATTCCGAACCTGCTGATCAACGGCTCGTCGGGCATTGCCGTCGGCATGGCGACGAACATCCCGCCGCACAATCTGACCGAAATCGTCGACGCCTGCCATCACCTGCTGAAGAATCCCGAAGCGACGATCGACGAGCTGATCGAGATCGTGCCGGCGCCGGATTTTCCGACGGCAGGCATCATCTATGGCGTCGCCGGCGTGCGCGACGGCTACCGCACGGGGCGCGGGCGCGTCGTGATGCGCGCGGCCACGCACTTCGAAGAGATCGATCGCGGCCAGCGCATGGCGATCATCGTCGACGAACTGCCGTATCAGGTGAACAAGCGTTCGCTGCTCGAGCGGATCGCCGAGCTCGTGAATGAGAAAAAGCTGGAAGGCATCTCGGACATTCGCGACGAATCCGACAAGAGCGGCATGCGCGTCGTGATCGAGCTGAAGCGCGGCGAAGTACCTGAGGTGATTCTCAACAATCTCTACAAGGCGACGCAGCTCCAGGACACGTTCGGCATGAACATGGTCGCGCTGGTCGACGGTCAGCCGAAGCTGCTGAACCTGAAGGAAATGCTGTCGCATTTCCTGTCGCACCGACGCGAAGTCCTGACGCGGCGCACCGTATACGAACTGCGCAAGGCCCGCGAACGCGGCCATGTGCTCGAAGGTCTCGCGGTTGCGCTTGCCAACATCGACGATTTCATCGCGATCATCAAGGCCGCGCCGACGCCGCCTATCGCGAAGCAGGAGTTGATGGACCGCTCGTGGGATTCGTCGATCGTGCGGGAAATGCTGCAACGCGCGGAGACGGACAACGCGTCGTCGGGCGGCCGCACTGCGTATCGGCCGGAAGGCCTGAACCCGGCGTACGGCATGCAGCCCGACGGGCTTTATCGTCTGTCGGACACGCAGGCGCAGGAAATTCTGCAGATGCGCCTGCAACGCCTGACGGGTCTCGAGCAGGACAAGATCCTCGGCGAGTACCGCGACGTGATGGCGCAAATCGCCGACCTGCTGGATATCCTGGCCCGTCCCGAGCGCATAACTTCCATCATCTTCGACGAACTCACATCGATCAAGAGCGAATTTGGCGACGAACGCCGCTCGCGGATCGAGATGAACGCGACTGAGCTGAACACCGAAGACCTCATCACGCCGCAAGACATGGTCGTGACGATGTCGCACTCCGGTTATGTGAAATCGCAGCCGTTGTCCGAATATCGCGCCCAGAAGCGCGGAGGTCGCGGCAAGCAGGCGACCCAGATGAAGGAAGACGACTGGATCGACACGCTCTTCATCGCGAACACGCATGACCACATCCTGTGCTTCTCGAACCGCGGCCGCGTTTACTGGCTGAAGGTGTACGAGGTGCCGCAAGGTTCGCGCAATTCGCGCGGCCGCCCGATCGTCAACATGTTCCCGCTGCAGGACGGCGAGAAGATCACCGTCGTGCTGCCCGTCAAGGAATTTTCGGCTGACAAGTTCGTTTTCATGGCGACGGCGCTGGGCACGGTCAAGAAGACGCCGCTCGAAGCATTCAGCCGCCCGTTGAAGAAGGGCATCATCGCGGTCGGTCTGGACGACGGTGATTACCTGATCGGCGCGGCGATCACCGACGGCGAGCACGACGTGATGCTGTTCTCGGATTCGGGCAAGGCTGTCCGCTTCGACGAGAACGACGTTCGTCCGATGGGCCGCGAAGCGCGCGGCGTGCGTGGCATGCAGCTCGAGGACGGTCAGCAGGTGATTGCGCTGCTCGTCGCGGGCGACGAACAGGAGTCGGTGCTGACGGCCACGGAAAACGGCTACGGCAAGCGCACCCCGATCACGGAATACACGCGCCACGGCCGCGGCACGAAGGGCATGATCGCGATTCAGACGTCCGAGCGTAACGGCAAGGTGGTCGCCGCGACGCTGGTCGACTCGGACGCGCAGATCATGCTGATCACGAATACGGGCGTGCTGATCCGCACGCGTGTGTCGGAAATTCGAGAAATGGGCCGCGCTACGCAAGGTGTTACACTCATCAGCCTTGATGAAGGCACCAAGCTTTCCGGTCTGCAGCAGGTTGCTGAAGCGGAAGCAGACGTGGACGGCGACGCCGACGCGCCTGCGGACGAAGCGGGCGGCGACGATAACGAAGCGTCGTAATCTGTAGCGAAGCTTCTCAAGTAATGCGTAAAGCCGCGCGGGCATGTTGAGCGCATCGGGCCGATGCGCCGCCTGCGCGGCGAAGCAGTTAGGTTAATTTCTCTTAGGGAGTAGTGATGCAAAAACGTTTCAAGCAGTTGATGGTTCTGGCCGCTTTCGTCCCGACCCTCGCGATGGCGCAAGCGCTGCAAACCCAGCAGCCGGCTCCGGCTGCCCCGGCAGCTGCGGCCCCCGTCGACCCGGCGAAGCAGGCTGCCATCAAGAATCTGCTCGACGCGATCGACGCACAGAAGCTGGTCGGCGCAATCGGCAATAGCGCGCAGATGCAGGCAAAGCAGCTGGTCCCGGCGATCCTGTCGGACGCGCTGTCGGAAAACAAGACGATGACGGACAAGCAAAAGCAGGCTTCCGTTCCGTCGCTGCAGAAGAATGCCGTGCCGAAGCTGGTTGACTCGGCAGGTCAGGTTTTCGCAACGGACGCATTCAAGCAGGACGCGATGCAAGCTCAATACGACGCTTATGCGAAGTACTACAGCACGCAGGAAATCAACGATCTTACCGCGTTCTACAAGAGCCCGACGGGCCGCAAGTTCATCCAGGTTCAAGACCAGGTTGGCCGCGACGTCGTGAACGGTCTGATGCAGAAGTACATGCCGCAATCGATCAAGGCAACGCGCGATCAGGCTGACAAGGAAGTCGCTTCCGTCAAGCCGGCGAAGTAAGCAGGTCGAACGAGGCTGAACGGCGCGCGATGCGCCTGCCACGGGTGATGTGAGAGGGGAGGCGTTAATTCCCTTGAAACGCCGGGGTTTGGCGGGTTTCGAGCGTCAATGCGATAATGGCCGTTTGCGCTTGCGCGCAGACGGCCATTTTCTTTCAGGCGCGGTTTTCGGCTCTTTCCCATGCCGCGTGCCTGCTTCCCAGGGTTCTCACGATGCGCGTCTTCAATTTCTCCGCCGGTCCTGCGGCCATGCCCGAAGAAGTGCTGCGTCAGGCAGCCGACGAAATGCTCGATTGGCGCGGCAGCGGCATGAGCGTGATGGAAATGAGCCATCGCGGCAAAGAGTTCATGGCGATCCATGAAGAGGCGCTGACCGATCTGCGCGACTTGCTGCAGGTGCCCGCGAGCCATCAGATTCTCTTCCTGCAAGGCGGCGGGCTCGGCGAAAACGCAATCGTGCCGATGAACCTGATGGGCCGCAAGGCGCGCGCGGACTTCGTCGTGACCGGCTCCTGGTCGCAGAAGTCGTTCAAGGAAGCTCAGAAATACGGCGCGGCGCATATCGCGGCGAGCGGCGAAACGGCCGAAGGCTTCACCCGCGCGCCGGCGCGCGCCGAGTGGAACCTGTCCGACGATCCCGCCTACGTGCACCTTTGCACGAACGAAACGATCCACGGCGTCGAGACGTTTGAAATTCCCGATCTCGGCGATATTCCGCTCGTTGCCGACGCGTCGTCGCATATCCTGTCGCGCCCGATGGACATCGCCAAATATGGCGTGCTGTTCGGCGGCGCGCAGAAGAATATCGGCATGGCGGGCGTGACCGTCGTGATCGTGCGCGAGGATCTGCTGGACCGTTCGATGACCGTGTGTCCGTCGGCATTCGAATGGAAGACGGTCGCGCTGAACAATTCGATGTACAACACGCCGCCCACTTATGCGATCTACATCGCAGGGCTGGTGTTCAAGTGGCTGAAGAAGCAAGGTGGGTTGACCGCGATCGAGGCACGCAACGTCGAAAAGGCGAAGCTGCTGTACGACACGATCGATTCATCGAGCTTCTATCTGAACAAGGTAGAGCGCAACGCGCGGTCGCGGATGAACGTACCGTTCTTCCTCGCCGACGAGTCGCGCAATGAAGATTTCCTGGCCGGCGCGAAAGCGCGCGGGCTGGTGCAGCTGAAGGGCCACAAGTCCGTCGGCGGCATGCGGGCGTCGATTTACAACGCGGTGCCGCTCGAAGGCGTCAAAGCGCTTGTCGAGTACATGAGGGAATTCGAACAGCGCAGCGCGTGATCATTCCCGTCGCAGCGCGCGCATCTTCTCCGAACTGGCCCCATACAGGACTCGTAGCGGTCCTTTAGAAGCATGGACGACGAACTCAACTCTCAACTCAAACCGCTGCGCGAACGCATCGACGCGATCGACGCGCAGCTCATCGCGCTGCTGAATCAGCGCGCGGCGGTCGCACTCGAAGTCGGCGAGGTCAAGAAGCACTTCAACGCGCCCGTGTTTCGTCCGGAGCGCGAGCAGCAGGTGATTGCCCGTCTGCAGGACATGAGCGAAGGGCCGCTCGCAGGCGAGCACATCAGCGCGATCTGGCGCGAAATCATGGCCGCGAGCCGCGCGCTGGAGAAGAACATCACAGCCGCGTACCTCGGGCCGGCCGGCACGTATAGCGAACAGGCGATGCACGAGTACTTCGGTCAGTCGATCGAAGGCTTGCCGTGTTCGTCGATCGACGAGGTGTTTCGCTCGGTCGAAGCGGGCGGAGCGGAATTCGGCGTCGTACCGATCGAGAATTCGACGGAAGGCGCGGTGTCGCGCACGCTCGATCTGCTGCTGCAAACGCAACTGCTGATCGGCGGCGAACTCGCGTTGCCTATCCATCACAATCTGCTCACCCTCAACGGCGGCCTGGCTGGCGTGACGCGCGTGTGCGCGCACGCGCAGGCGCTTGCCCAGTGTCAGCGCTGGCTGGCCACGCACGCGCCGCATCTGGAGCGCCAGGCCGTGTCGAGCAATGCCGAAGCCGCGCGCATGGCGGCGGAAGATCCGACCATCGCGGCAATCGCGGGCGACCGGGCCGCGACGCAGTACGGTCTGCAGGTCGCGTACGCGCTGATCCAGGACGACCCGCACAACCGCACGCGTTTCGTGATGATCGGCAAGCAGCCGACGGGCGCGAGCGGCTATGACAAGACCTCGCTGATCGTATCCGTCGCGAACGAGCCGGGTGCGATGTTCAAGCTGCTCGAACCGCTCGCGCGCCACGGCGTGTCGATGACGCGTTTCGAGTCGCGTCCGGCGCGCGTCGGCACGTGGGAGTATTACTTCTACATCGACGTCGAAGGCCATCGTGACGACGCGCCCGTTTCGGCCGCGCTTGCCGATCTCGGCCGGAAAGCAGACTTCCTGAAAATTCTCGGCTCGTATCCGCGCGCCCGCTGATTCGTCCGACATCGCGTTTCGCAACTATTTCGCAACCAGTAAGCAAGCCCAGGAATTATCCGGAGATACACATGACAACGTCTTTCGGTCCGTCTTATGTTCGCGCGATCGCGCCTTATGTGGCTGGCAAGCCGATTTCGGAAGTCGCGCGCGAATTTGGGCTGGACGAAGCGCGTATCGTGAAGCTCGCGTCGAACGAGAATCCGCTCGGCATGCCGGAATCCGCGAAGACGGCGATGGCGCAGGCGGCGAGCGAACTCGGCCGCTATCCGGACGCGAATGCGTTCGAACTGAAGGCCGCGCTGTCCGCGGAATACGACGTGCCCGCCGACTGGATCACGCTTGGCAACGGTAGCAACGACATTCTGGAACTGGCCGCGCATGCGTTCGTCGAGAAGAACCAGTCGGTCGTCTATGCGCAGTACTCGTTCGCCGTGTACGCACTGGCGACGCAGGGCCTCGGCGCACGCGCGATCGTCGTGCCCGCCGTGAAGTACGGCCACGATCTCGATGCGATGCTGGCCGCCATCAGCGACGACACGCGCCTCGTTTTCGTCGCGAACCCGAACAATCCGACGGGCACATTCATCGACGGCGCGACGATCGAAGCCTTTCTGTCGAAGGTGCCGCGCCACGTCGCCGTGGTGCTCGACGAGGCGTACACGGAATATCTGAGCGCCGACAAGCGCTACGACTCGATCGCCTGGGTGCGCCGTTATCCGAACCTGCTGGTGTCGCGCACGTTCTCGAAGGCATTCGGCCTCGCCGGTCTGCGCGTCGGCTTCGCCATCGCGCAGCCGGAACTAACCGATCTGATGAACCGTCTGCGTCAGCCGTTCAATGTGAACACGCTCGCGCAAGCGGCCGCGATCGCCGCGCTCAACGACAAGCCATTCCTGGAAAAGAGCGCCGAACTGAATGCGCAAGGCTATCGCCGCCTGACGCAAGCGTTCGACAAGCTCGGTCTCGAATACGTGCCGTCGCACGGCAACTTCGTGCTGGTGCGCGTCGGCAACGACGACGGCGCAGGTAACCGCGTGAATCTCGAACTGCTGAAGCAGGGCGTGATCGTGCGGCCGGTGGGCAACTACGGCCTGCCGCAGTGGCTGCGCGTGACGATCGGCCTGCCGGAGGAAAACGAGGCATTCATCGCGGCGCTTGAAAAGACGCTGGCAACGGCTTGAGCGTATCAATGCAATCCGCGCGCCTCGAAAAAAGCGAGGCGCGTTTTTTCTGTGACTGACGTGGCAGCGTTCTCTTTCGACAAACTGGTGATTTTCGGCGTCGGGCTGATCGGCGGATCGCTTGCGCGCGCGCTGCGCGAACGCGGCGACGCGGGCGGCGAGCGGCGTGTGATCGGCGTGGGGCGGACGGCGGCTTCGACGGAGCGCGCGCTCGAGCTGGGCGTGATCGACGCGAGCGCCTCGCTCGCCGACGACACCGCGCTGCGCGCTGCGTTGAAAGGCGCCGACGTGGTGCTGCTGGCTGCGCCTGTCGCCCAGACGCAGCCGTTGCTCGAACGCATCGCGCCGTTTCTCGACCCTTCAACCATCGTCACCGACGCTGGCAGCACGAAGTCGGACGTCGTTGCGGCGGCACGCGCGGCGCTGGGCGAGCGCATCGGCCAGTTCGTGCCTGGTCATCCGATTGCGGGCCGCGAATCGAGCGGTGTCGACGCCGCGTTGCCCGACCTGTACGTGAACCGGAACGTCGTGCTGTGCGCGTTGCCGGAGAATGCGCAAGCATCCGTCGACCGTATTGCCGCGATGTGGCGCGCGACGGGCGCCAGCGTGCACGCAATGCCGCCCGAGCAGCACGACCGCGTGTTCGCATCAGTCAGCCATTTGCCGCACGTGTTGTCGTTCGCGCTGGTTGAGCAAATTCTCAATTCATCCGACGCCGCGCTCAAGTTTTCCTTCGCGGCGGGCGGATTCCGCGACTTCACGCGGATTGCCGCGTCGAGCCCGGAAATGTGGCGCGACGTCTGCGTGGCGAACCGCGCGGCGCTGCTCGATGAAATCGACGCCTACACGGCCGTGCTGGCGGGCCTGCGCAGAGCGATCGAAGCCGGCGACGGTGCCACGCTCGAAGCTGTGTTCGCCCGATCGCGCGCGGCGCGCAGCGAATGGCAGGAACGCGCCACGCCCACGCAAAAAGCGTCGCCCGAACGCTGCGCAACCGACGACGCGTCGAAATAACTGGACATTGGAATTCACATGGAACATCTCGATCTCGGACCTTTTTCCGGCGCGTCCGGCACCGTCCGTCTGCCCGGCTCGAAGAGCATCTCGAACCGCGTGCTGCTGCTCGCGGCCTTGTCCGAGGGCGAGACGACGATTACCAATCTGCTCGATTCCGACGACACCCGCGTGATGCTCGACGCGCTCGAAAAGCTCGGCGTGAAGGTCAAGCGCGACGGCGACACGTGCGTCGTGACGGGCACGCGCGGCGCGCTCCCCGCGGCGCGCGCAGATCTTTTCCTCGGCAACGCGGGCACGGCGGTGCGGCCCCTGACGGCAGCGCTCGCGGTGAACGGCGGCGACTACCGGATTCACGGCGTGCCGCGCATGCACGAGCGGCCCATCGGCGATCTGGTCGACGGGCTGCGGCAGATCGGCGCGAAGATCGATTACGAAGAGAACGAAGGCTTTCCGCCGCTGCGCATCCGTCCGGCGCAGATTTCCGTCGATGCGCCCATCCGCGTGCGCGGCGACGTGTCCAGCCAGTTCCTGACGGCGCTCCTGATGACGCTGCCGCTCGTCAAGACGGAAAGCGGCGAGACGATCGTCGAAGTGGCGGGCGAGCTGATTTCAAAGCCATATATCGAGATCACGATCGCGTTGATGGCGCGCTTTGGCATCAAGGTCGAACGGTTCGGCTGGGAGCGCTTCACGATTCCCAACGGCGTGCGCTACCAGTCGCCGGGCAGGATCATGGTAGAAGGCGACGCGTCGTCCGCCTCGTATTTCCTCGCGGCAGGCGCGCTGGGCGGCGGGCCGCTGCGTGTCGAAGGCGTGGGGCGCGCGAGCATCCAGGGCGACGTCGGGTTCGCGACGGCGCTGATGAAGATGGGCGCGAACGTCACGATGGGCGACGACTGGATCGAAGTGCGTGGCGTCGGCAACGACCGCGGCAAGCTCGATCCCATCGACATGGACTTCAACCTGATTCCCGACGCGGCAATGACGATCGCCGTCGCTGCGCTGTTCGCCGACGGCACGTCCACGCTGCGCAACATCGCAAGCTGGCGCGTGAAGGAAACCGACCGTATCGCCGCGATGGCGACCGAACTCCGCAAAGTGGGCGCGAAGGTGCAGGAGGGCGAGGATTTCCTCGTCGTCACGCCGCCTGAAACGCTGACGCCGAACGCCGCAATCGACACTTACGACGATCACCGTATGGCGATGTGTTTCTCGCTCGTGAGCCTGGGCGGCGTGCCCGTGCGGATCAACGATCCGAAATGCGTCGGCAAGACGTTTCCCGATTACTTCGAACGCTTCCTCGCGCTCGCCCAACCCTGACCCGTCTTGACAACATTCGCTGCCTGTTCCGACGGGCGACTTTCTCGATGAAACCGACCCGTCCCTTTCACCAGACCCCCGTCATCACGATCGACGGCCCGACCGCATCCGGCAAAGGCACCGTGGCCGCCGTGGTGGCCGCCGAACTCGGCTTTCATCTGCTGGACAGCGGTGCGCTGTACCGGCTCGCCGCGCTCGCCAGCATGCGCTACGACATCGCCGCCGACGACGCGGACGCCCTTGCAAAACTGATCGGCGAACTTCATATCACCTTCCGCGAGGGCATTGCGCAACTGGATGGCGTCGACGTATCCACCGACATCCGCGCCGAGGAAGTCGGCAACCGGGCGTCGGCGATCGCCGTTCATGCGCCCGTCAGAGCTGCCCTGGTGGCCCGTCAACGGGCCTTTCGCAAGCAGCCGGGCCTCGTCGCGGACGGCCGCGACATGGGCACGGTGATCTTTCCCGACGCGGTCCTGAAGGTGTTTTTGACGGCCAGCGTCGAGGCTCGCGCGGCCCGCCGGCATAAGCAATTGATCCAAAAAGGATTTTCTGCTAATATGGATGACTTGCTCCGGGATTTGCGTGAACGCGACGAGCGCGACAGCAAGCGCGCAGCCGCGCCGCTCAAGCCTGCAGCGGATGCGCAGCTCCTCGATACCTCGGCATTGTCGATCGACCAGGCGGTCGAACAGGTGACGCAGTGGTACAAGGCGCTGGTCCCGCAAAGCTGAACACGGGATCTCGCATCGAAGTGTTTTTGTTGTTGTGTAGGTGCCTCGTGAGCAAACACGAAGCGATTGTTTAACCCTTAACCCCGTATGGCTTTCGCTCCTTTGCCGTAGTGATGAACCGTGGTGGTTCACCTGACGCTGCGAGAACCATGCAAATTCAGATTTTTATGTCCGACCTGCAAACCTCTACCCCGAATACCGAATCTTTTGCGGCTCTGTTCGAAGAGTCGCTGACCAAGCAAGACATGCGCGCCGGCGAAGTGATCTCCGCCGAAGTCGTGCGTGTCGACCACAACTTCGTGGTCGTCAACGCTGGTCTCAAGTCCGAAGCCTACATCCCGCTCGAAGAGTTCCTGAATGACGCGGGCGAGGTAGAAGTGCAGGCGGGCGACTTCGTTTCCGTCGCGATCGACGCGCTGGAAAACGGCTACGGCGACACCATCCTGTCGCGCGACAAGGCGAAGCGTCTGGCTTCGTGGCTGTCGCTGGAAAAGGCCCTCGACAACAACGAACTCGTGACGGGCACCATCACGGGCAAGGTCAAGGGCGGCATGACCGTCATGGTCAACGGCATTCGCGCATTCCTGCCGGGCTCGCTGGTCGACACGCGCCCTGTCAAGGACACGACGCCGTACGAAGGCAAGACGCTGGAATTCCGCGTCATCAAGCTGGACCGCAAGCGTAACAACGTCGTGCTGTCGCGCCGCGCTGTCATCGAAGCGACGCAAGGCGAAGAGCGCGCAAAGCTGCTCGAAACGCTGAAGGAAGGCGCGATCGTCGAAGGCGTGGTCAAGAACATCACCGACTACGGCGCGTTCGTGGACCTCGGCGGTATCGACGGCCTGCTGCACATCACCGACATCGCATGGCGTCGCGTGCGTCACCCGTCGGAAGTGCTGTCGGTTGGCCAGGAAGTCACGGCAAAGATCCTCAAGTTCGACCAGGAAAAGAACCGCGTTTCGCTCGGTATCAAGCAACTGGGCGACGATCCGTGGGAAGGCATCTCGCGCCGTTACCCGTCGGGCACGCGTCTGTTCGGCAAGGTCACGAACATCACCGACTACGGCGCGTTCGTTGAAGTCGAGTCGGGCATCGAAGGCCTCGTGCACGTGTCGGAAATGGACTGGACGAACAAGAACGTTGCGCCGTCGAAGGTTGTCCAGCTGGGCGACGAAGTCGAAGTCATGGTTCTCGAAATCGACGAAGACCGCCGCCGTATCAGCCTCGGCATGAAGCAATGCAAGCCGAACCCGTGGGACGACTTCAGCCGCAATTTCAAGAAGGGCGACAAGATCCAGGGCGCAATCAAGTCGATCACCGACTTCGGCGTGTTCATCGGTCTGCCTGGCGGCATCGACGGTCTGGTTCACCTGTCGGACCTGTCGTGGTCGGAAACGGGCGAAGAAGCTGTTCGCAAGTACAAGAAGGGCGACGAAGTGGAAGCGATCGTTCTCGGCATCGACGTCGAGAAGGAACGTATTTCGCTGGGTATCAAGCAGCTCGAAGGCGACCCGTTCAGCAACTTCGTTGCCATGAACGACAAGGGTTCGATCGTTGACGGCGTGGTCAAGACGGTTGACGCGAAGGGTGCAGTGGTTCAGCTGACGGCGGACGTCGAAGGCTACCTGCGCGCTTCGGAAATCGCACAAGACCGCGTGGAAGACGCTCGCAACGTGCTGAAGGAAGGCGACAAGGTCAATGCGATGATCATCAACATCGACCGCAAGTCGCGTGGCATCAACCTGTCGATCAAGGCCAAGGATTCGGCTGAGCAACAGGAAGCGATTCGCGGCCTGGCAGCTGACACCAGCTCGGCAGCCAGCGGCACGACGAACCTGGGCGCGCTGCTGAAGGCCAAGCTCGACGGCCAGAACCAGTAAGCCTTAAGGGGTCTGCTGCAGTATGACCAAATCAGAATTGGTCGCCCAGCTGGCTGCGCGATTTCCGCAACTTGTCCTTAAGGATGCGGATTTCGCGGTGAAGACGATGCTCGATGCGATGTCGGACGCTCTGGCGAACGGCCATCGCATCGAAATTCGCGGCTTCGGCAGCTTTGGCCTGAATCGCCGTCCATCCCGCGTCGGGCGCAACCCGAAGTCGGGCGAAAAAGTGTTGGTGCCTGAGAAGTACGTGCCGCACTTCAAGCCTGGTAAGGAGTTGCGCGAACGCGTCGATCGTCGTGCGGGCGAGCCTTTGAAAGCCGAATCCGCGGACGACGATCTTTAAGCCGGCTCTGTGCTGTATTCGCAGTTCAGGTTGAAGCTCGCCGTGGCTACGTCAGTCAGACGGCATTGACCAGAAAAAGCGCCTCAGGGCGCTTTTTTTTCGTCCGTCTCCAGGTCCTCCCGCCGTCGATATCGAGCGTATGGGGACATGGTTGACACTTCTGCGATTGCGCACCATTTTCCAGCCCAAAAACGACAGTAAGGCATCGCGATCCGCACGGCTGCGCCAGTCGACATAGGCTTCATTTACAATACGGGTCACTTCGGCGCGGGCAAACACCGTGGCGCGACGCGTCATCAAGCCGGCGTCATCCCGCAACCGCCGTCAAGAGATCAATACATGAAATTTATCGTCTGGCTGATTCGCGTGCTGGTGTTCGTGCTGCTGCTGGTGCTTGCACTGTCCAATACGCAAAGCGCTACGCTGAATTTCCTCGCCGGGTATTCGTGGCAGGCGCCGTTGATTCTGATCGGCCTCGCGTTCTTCGTCGTGGGCTTGCTGGCCGGTCTCGTATCGTCGCTGCCGGCAATGTTCCGCCTGCGGATGGAAAACGGCCGGCTCAAGCGGGAACTGCGCGTGGCGCGCGAAACGCCCGCGGTCGTCGAAGAACCGCCTATGCCGCCGCTCATCTAGCCCTTTCACGCCGCGCGCCACCCGCGCGGCCTCTTTCGCACTCCGCACATTCGCATGGATCTAGACCTCTGGTGGCTGCTCGTCATACCCGTCGCGTTCGCGTTCGGCTGGGTGGCTGCGCGTTACGACCTCAAGACGCTGTTGTCCGAAAGCGCCAACCTGCCGCGTTCTTATTTTCGCGGACTAAACTTTCTGTTGAACGAGCAGCCGGACCAGGCCATCGACGCCTTCATCGAAGTCGTCAAGCTCGATCCGGAAACGATTGAACTGCACTTTGCGCTCGGCAACCTGTTTCGCCGCCGGGGTGAAACGGACCGCGCGATCCGCGTGCATCAGAACCTGCTGAGCCGCGCCGACTTGCCCGCCAACGAGCGTGATCATGCGCTGTACGAACTCGGGCAGGACTTTCTGAAGGCGGGCCTGCTGGACCGCGCGGAAGAGACGTTCAAGGCGCTGCAATCGGGCGACTACGCGCTCGGCGCACAGCGCTCGCTGCTCACGATCTATCAGATCGAAAAAGACTGGAACAAGTCGATCGACACCGCGCGCCGGCTCGAAACGATGGGCGCCGCTTCGCTCGATAAGGAAATCGGCCACTTTCATTGCGAGCTCGCGCAGGAAGCGCTGCAGCAGAAGAAGCCGGATGAGGCCCGCCGCCAGCTGGATCTCGCGTTGAAGGCGTATCCGCAGAACGTGCGCGCGACGATCCTGTTTGGCGATGTGGATGCGGCGGCCGGCGAGTACGACAAGGCGATTGCACAGTGGCTGCACGTGGAGCAACAGAATGCCGCGTATCTGCCGCTCGTCGCTGAAAAGCTGATGAAGGCCTACGAAGCGCTAGGCCGTCAGGAAGCGGGCGCCGATCTGCTGACGTCGTGGGTGGACCGTTATCCGTCGAACGATCTGCTCGACGTCGCGTATCAGCACGTGTCGGCGCTGCGCGGTCCGGAGGCGGCGCATGCGCTCGCGCGTACGCAGATGCAGAAGTCACCGAATCTCGCCGGCATGACGCGCCTGCTCGAAGCGCAACAGGCCGTGGCCGAAGAACCGCGTCGCAGCGAACTGGAATTGATGCGCACGCTGATCCGTCAGCGCACCAAGAATCTGCCACGGTACACGTGCCAGAATTGCGGCTTCCGGGCACGGCTGTTCTATTGGCAGTGTCCCGGCTGCAGCGGTTGGGAAACCTATGCGCCGCGCCGCGTCGAGCCAATCACGGCGTCCAGCTGAGATCTGGCGCGCGCATGAACGCGGGCAGCAAAGCCGTCACGCAGCATCGAAGCGTCGAATATTGAACCGGCACCATCTACCGGGAAGCGTATGAAAATCACCATTATCGGCACGGGTTACGTAGGTCTCGTCACGGGCGCATGTCTTGCCGAAGTCGGCAACGACGTTTTCTGTCTGGACGTCGATCCGCGCAAGATCGACATTCTCAACAACGGCGGCATGCCGATTCACGAGCCGGGCCTGCGGGAGATCATCGCGCGCTCGCGCGCAGCCGGGCGCATCACGTTTTCGACCGATGTCGAAGCGAGTGTCGCGCACGGCGAGATCCAGTTCATCGCGGTGGGCACGCCGCCCGACGAGGACGGCTCCGCCGATCTGCAATACGTACTGGAAGCGGCCCGCAACATCGGCCGCACGATGAACGGCTTCAAGGTGATCGTCGACAAGTCGACGGTGCCCGTCGGCACCGCGCAGCGCGTGCGCGCGGTGATCGCGGAAGAACTGGAAAAGCGCGGTCTCGCGGATAGCGCGCAGCATCGGTTTTCGATCGTGTCGAATCCGGAGTTCCTGAAAGAAGGCGCGGCCGTCGACGACTTCATGCGCCCGGATCGCATCGTCGTCGGCGTCGACAATGATGAAGACGGCGACAAGGCGCGCGAGAAAATCCGACGCCTGTACGCACCGTTCAACCGCAATCACGAGCGTACGCTATACATGGACGTGCGCTCGGCCGAATTCACGAAATACGCGGCCAACGCGATGCTGGCCACGCGCATCTCGTTCATGAACGAGATGGCGAATCTGGCCGACACCGTCGGCGCGGATATCGAAGCGGTGCGTCGCGGCATCGGCTCGGACCCGCGCATCGGCTATCACTTTCTGTACGCGGGGGTCGGCTACGGCGGCTCGTGCTTCCCGAAGGACGTGCAGGCGTTGATCCGCACGGGCAGCGAGATGGGCCACAGCCTGCGCATTCTCGAAGCCGTCGAAGAGGTGAACCACGAGCAGAAGGAAGTGCTGGTGCGCAAGATCACGGACGCGCTCGGCGAGGATCTGAGCGGCCGCACGTTCGCGGTGTGGGGCCTGTCGTTCAAGCCGAATACCGACGACATGCGCGAGGCGCCCAGCCGCCGCGTGATCGCGCAACTGCTCGCGCGCGGCGCGACGGTGCGCGCGTACGATCCCGTCGCGACATCGGAGGCGAAGCGTGTTTTCGCGCTCGATCTGGCCGGCACACCCGACCATCAGGCGCGCCTGCACTTCGCGGGCACGCAGGACGAGACGCTGGCGGGCGCGGATGCGCTGGTCATCGTGACGGAATGGAAGGAATTCAAGAGCCCGGACTTCACGCATCTGAAGTCCGAGCTGAAAACGCCGTTGATCTTCGACGGCCGCAATCTGTATGAACCCGAGGCGATGTCCGAACTTGGCATCGACTATCACTCGATTGGACGTCCGTATGCACGACCCGCTGAACATTCATCCGACTCCGACCGTGCCTGAAGGCGCGACGCTCGCGCCCGAGGTCGGCGTCGTCGCGCGCGAGCGGCTGGCGGCGGCTCGCGTGCTGGTCGTCGGCGACGTGATGCTGGACCGCTACTGGTTCGGCGACGTCAATCGCATCTCACCGGAAGCGCCTGTGCCCGTGGTGCTGGTACAGAAACAGGAGGACCGGCTGGGCGGCGCGGCGAACGTCGCGCGCAACGCTGCGGCGCTCGGCGCGCAGGCGGGCCTGCTGTGCGTGGTCGGCCACGATGAGCCGGGTGAGCGCGTCGTGCAACTGCTCGGCGATAGCGGCGTCGCACCGCATCTCGAGCGCGACCCGGAACTGCCGACGACAATCAAGCTGCGCGTGCTGTCGCGTCAGCAGCAGCTGTTGCGCGTCGACTTCGAGAAGGCGCCTGCGCATGAAGCGCTGCTCGCCGGGCTCGCTCGCTACGACGCGTTGCTGCCGACCCACGACGTGATCCTGATGTCGGATTACGCGAAGGGCGGCCTCACGCACGTCACGCAGATGATCGCGAAGGCGCGCGCGGCGGGCAAGCCGGTGCTGGTCGATCCGAAGGGCGACGACTGGGAGCGCTATCGCGGCGCGACGCTGATCACGCCGAACCGCGCGGAATTGCGCGAAGTGGTCGGGCAGTGGAAATCCGAAGCCGATTTGCATGCGCGCGTGGCGAGGCTGCGCGCCGAGCTTGACCTGAAAGCGCTGCTGCTCACGCGCTCGGAAGAGGGCATGACGCTCTTCTCCGACGAAGGTGTGTTGCACGCGGCGGCTGTCGCTCGCGAAGTGTATGATGTGTCCGGCGCAGGCGACACCGTGATCGCGACGCTCGCCGTGATGCTCGGCGCGGGCCTGCCGCTGGACGAAGCCGTGTCGCTCGCGAATCGCGCGGCGGGGATCGTGGTCGCCAAGCTCGGCACGGCCACCGTCGACTACGACGAACTCTTTCATCATTGATGCCCGCGCGCGCCAGCCTGCTCGCGCGGCGCGCGGTTCATCTCCGCATCCGTTGACTCTCATCACAGCAGGACGATCATGACACTCATCGTCACCGGCGCGGCTGGTTTTATCGGCAGCAATATCGTCAAGGCGCTCAACGAGCGCGGCGAAGACCGCATCATCGCCGTCGACAATCTGACGCGCGCCGACAAATTCAAGAATCTCGTCGATTGCGAAATCGACGACTATCTCGACAAGACCGAATTCGTCGAGCGCTTTGCGCGCGGCGACTTCGGCAAGGTGCGTGCGATTTTCCACGAAGGCGCCTGCTCGGACACGATGGAAACCGACGGCCGTTACATGATGGATAACAACTTCCGCTATAGCCGCGCGGTGCTCGATGCATGTCTCGCGCAAGGCGTGCAGTTTCTGTATGCATCGTCGGCGGCGACGTATGGCGGATCGACGCGCTTTGTCGAAGAGCGCGCAGTCGAAGCGCCGCTCAATGTGTACGGCTATTCGAAGTTCCTGTTCGACCAGGTGATCCGGCGTGTGTTGCCTACGGCGAAAAGCCAGATCGCGGGCTTCCGCTACTTCAATGTGTACGGGCAGCGCGAGGCGCACAAGGGACGCATGGCGTCCGTCGCGTTCCACAACTTCAACCAGTTCCGCGCCGAAGGCAAGGTCAAGCTGTTCGGCGAGTACAACGGCTATGCAGCAGGCGAGCAGACGCGCGACTTCGTCTCCGTCGAGGACGTGGCGAAGGTCAACCTGTATTTCTTCGATCACCCGGAGAAGTCGGGCATCTTCAATCTGGGCAGCGGCCGCGCACAGCCGTTCAACGATATCGCGTCGACGGTCGTCAACACGTTGCGCGTGCTCGACGGCGAGGCCGCGTTGTCGCTGGCGGAGCTGGTGCAGCGCGGGTTGATCGAGTACGTGCCGTTCCCCGATGCGCTGCGCGGCAAGTATCAGTGCTTCACGCAGGCCGACCAGACGAAGCTGCGGGCAGCGGGCTACGACGCGCCGTTCCTGACCGTGCAGGAAGGCGTCGATCGCTACGTGCGTTGGCTATTCGGCCAGGTGTAAATCGTTCGCACACCTCTCTACACTGGGGTCTCCCGGTTGGTGATCGTCACCGGCCGGTGTTTCAGGGAGATTCCACATGTTCAAAAAAATCCTCGTCACGGCGGCCATGCTCGCCGCTTTCGGCCAGGCGTTCGCGTCGGTCGACGTCAATTCCGCTAACGAAGCCGCGCTGCGCGGCATCAAGGGCATTGGTCCCGCTAAGGCCAAGGCCATTCTCGACGAACGCGCGGCGCACGGTCCGTTCAAGGACGCGGCCGATCTCAGCAAGCGGGTCAAGGGCCTGGGGGGGCATACCGTCGAGCGTTTGCAGGCCGAGGGCCTTGCTGTCGGCACATCGGGTGCTGGTGCGACGGCTGTCGCTGCTGCTGTCGCACAGGCTGGGGCGCCGCACAAGGCCGCGCCCGCTGCGAAGAACGACACGGCAGTGGTGGTCAAGAAATAGCCTTTTGATCTGACCGTATGACGCGCACGCCTGGCGCGTGAAGCCTCACGCGCCAGGCGTGCGTCCGTCTCGGGTCTGGATGTTTTCTTGGCGGGGGTTGTCACAGACCTCCCTTCAGCCGTCATTCAGATGACTGGCTCCCGCGGCAGATCCAGCCTGCCGCGGTTTTTTGCGCTTCTCCCGGCGCGCTGCGCAAAGGGAAACTGGCGCTGACGCATCCATGCGCGCATCAGGGGCAGCCGGCAGTGCTGCCCCCGGTAGTTTAGAATCAACAGATTCAAGACTTCGCGCACCGTCACAGCACGCACCGATATGGCTTACAAAACAATTGAAGACACGATCGGCAATACGCCCCTCATTCAGCTCGTCCGACTCGTGGACGACGACATCCGCAGCCGCAACAACATCGTGCTCGGCAAGCTGGAGGGCAACAATCCGGCCGGTTCGGTGAAGGACCGCCCGGCGCTTTCGATGATCAAGAAAGCGGAACAGCGCGGACGCATCAAACCGGGCGACACGCTGATCGAAGCGACGAGCGGCAACACGGGCATCGCGCTCGCGATGGCGGCGGCGATCAAGGGCTACAAAATGATCCTGGTCATGCCCGAGGACCTGTCGCTGGAGCGCCGTCAGAGCATGGCCGCATACGGCGCGCAGATTCTGTTGACGCCCGTCACGGGCGGCATGGAGTACGCACGCGATCTCGCCGAGCAGATGCAGCGCGAAGGTAAGGGCATCATCCTCGACCAGTTCGGAAATCCTGACAATCCGCTCGCGCATTACGAAGCGACGGGGCCCGAAATCTGGCGTGACACGGAAGGACGGATCACGCACTTCGTGTCGGCGATGGGCACGACGGGCACGATCATGGGCGTGTCGCAGTATCTGAAGGAACAGAATCCCGCAATCGAGATCATCGGCGCGCAGCCGGAAGAGGGTTCGCGCATTCCGGGCATCCGCAAATGGCCGGAAGCGTATCTGCCCAAAATTTTCGACCGCAGCCGTGTCGATCGCGTCGAGAACGTGAGCCAGGCGGCGTCGGAGGCGATGGCGCGCCGGATGGCGGCTGTCGAAGGCGTGTTCTGCGGCATTTCGTCGGCGGGCGCGTGTGAAGTGGCGCTGCGCATCGCGCGCCAGGTCGAGAACGCGACAATCGTGTTCATCGTCTGCGATCGCGGCGACCGTTATCTGTCGACAGGCGTGTTCCCCGCGTGACACAGCTCGCCGCGCGCGGCGATGTCAGCAAAAGCAAAACGCCGGCGCAAGCCGGCGTTTTCGCATGCATTGAAAACGGGCGCGGCTATTGCGACGCCGCGGGCGTCGACGCATTGCCCGCTTCCGTCGCGGCCATCTGCGCTTTCACGCGTTCGCCGAGCTGATACACGGCCAGCGCATAGAAAAAGCTGCGGTTGTAGCGCGTCAGCACGTAGAAGTTCTTCAGGCCCAACGTGTATTCCGTCTGCCGGCCCGGCGAGGGCAGATCGACCACGGTCACGGGCGTGCCCGCTTCCGTGCGCGTATCGAGGCCCGGCTCGTTCATCAGCATGCCCGCCTTCAGCAGTTGCTGCAGCGACCAGCGCGGTTCCGGCGCGCCCGTCGCCGCCGCTTGCGCGATGCCGAGGCTGCCGGTGTCAGTGGCGATATTCCACACGACCGGGCGGCCCGTTTCCCAGCCGTTCTTGCTCAGATAATTCGCGACGCTGCCGATCGCATCGGCCTGGCTTGTGCGCAGATCGATCCGCTTGTTGCCGTCGTAGTCGACCGCGTATTGGACGATGCTGCTCGGCAGGAACTGCGGAATGCCGATCGCGCCCGTGTAGGAACCGAGCACGGTGGTCGGATCGATTTGAGAATCGCGCGTCCACACGAGATAGTCTTCGAGATTCTTGCGGAACGTCATCATCCGGTCCGCGCGATTCGGCGTGTTCGGGTAGTCGAACGAGAGCGTGGTCAGCGCGTCGAGCACGCGGAAGTTGCCCATGTAGCGCCCATAAATCGTCTCGACGCCGATAATGCCGACGATCACTTCGGGCGGCACGCCATATTGCTCGTACGCGCGTTGCAGCGTTGCCTGGTTCGCGCGCCAGAACTTCACGCCCGCGTTGATGCGCACCGGGTCGAGAAAGCGCCCCTGATACACGCGCCAGTTCTTGACGGACGGCGTCGGCGATGGCGTCACGAGCTTCACGGCCGTCGCCGAATAGCTGACGCGCGCAAACAGTGCGTGCAGTCCCGCCGGATCGAAGCCCTGCCGCGCGGCCATGTCGTTGATGAACGAATCGACATCGGCGTTGTTCGCGTAGCGCTGCGGCACGATCTCTTCTTCGAACGTTTGCCCTTGCGCCGGCTGCTCGGGTTGCCCCTGCGCGAGTTGCACGCGCGGCTTGCCGACAGTCTGCGCCGAAGCCGGGCCGACTCCCGCGAACGCGCACCATGCGATGGACAGTGCGGCGGCTACAGTCGTTGCGCGTAGCCGAGAGTGTGCGGACGGAGCAAGCTTGACGGTCATGGTGAACTGGGATGTGTGCGGGCAAAAAAAGTTACGGGGCAGTATACCCGACGGGGTTCGCGAAACTGTGCAGAAGCGTTGCCGCATCACGGTCCCGGCGCATCGTGTGGTAACTTCGTAGTATTCGCGCAACCTGCTTGCGTCAATGGACGGAGACATGCAGTGCGCTTTCGCGATCCGCGAGGCGCGCTGCCCGAAATCAACACATGGCAACCGGTTTCTTTTCACACGCAGACTGTCTGCAACATGAGATGGGCCAATGGCATCCCGAATGCCCGGCCCGCCTGCAGGCGATCGAAGACCAACTGATCGCGAGCCGCATCGGCGAGCTGATCGAGCGCGAGTCCGCGCCGCTTGCCGATGAAGCCGCGCTGTTGCGCGTGCATACGAAGGCGCACGTCGACTACATCCGCGAGCGTGCGCCGAGCGAGGGCTACGCGGAGATCGATCCCGACACGTCGATGAACCCGCATACGTGGAACGCGGCGTTGCGCGCAGCGGGTGCGGCGGTCGCGGCGACGGATGCCGTGATCGAAGGCCGTTACGACAATGCGTTTTGCAGTGTGCGACCGCCCGGCCATCACGCGGAGCCGGCGCGCGCGATGGGCTTCTGCTTTTTCAACAACGTCGCGATTGCCGCGCGGCACGCGCTGGAAGTGCATGGCCTCGAACGCGTTGCGATCATCGATTTCGACGTGCATCACGGAAACGGCACCGAGGCCGCGTTTGCGAACGACTCGCGCGTGCTGATGTGCAGCATCTTCCAGCATCCGTTTTATCCGTTCACGGGCGCCGACAACCAGGCGCCGAACATGTGCAACGTGCCTATCGCGGCGCGCTCGAAGGGCATGGTGGTGCGCGAAGCCGTCGACATGATCTGGCTGCCGCGTCTCGACGCATTCAAGCCGCAGATGCTGTTCGTGTCGGCGGGTTTCGACGCGCATCGCGAGGACGATCTCGGCAATATGGCGCTGGTCGAGGACGATTACGCGTGGATCACGGAGCAGATTCGCCAGGTTGCGGCGAAGTACGCTAAAGGGCGCATCGTCAGCTGCCTGGAGGGCGGCTACAACCTGTCGGCGCTCGGGCGCAGCGTCGTCGCGCACGTGCGGGCGCTGGCCGATCTCTGACGGCGGGCGGCGGGCATCGGAAGAGAGGCCATCACATCATGAGTGCAGATGCAGCGGTGCCACTGATCCAGGTCACGCAAGATGCTTATGAGCTGCGCGGCGTCGTGCGTCTTACGCTGAACCGGCCGGACGCGTTCAACGCGCTCTCCGAGGCGCTGCTCGACGACATGCAGACGCATCTCGCCGACCTCGCGAAGAGCGACGCGCGCGTGGTCGTGATCGCGGGCGCGGGGCGCGCATTTTGCGCCGGGCACGATCTGAAGGAAATGCGCGCGGCGCCGTCACTCGATTACTACCAGTCGCTGTTCGCGCGCTGCACGAAGATGATGCTGTCGATCCAGCGCATGCCGCAGCCGGTGATCGCGCGCGTGCATGGCACGGCGACGGCGGCAGGCTGTCAGCTCGTCGCGATGTGCGATCTCGCCGTCGCGGCGGATACCGCGCGTTTCGCCGTGTCGGGCGTCAATCTCGGGCTGTTTTGCGCGACGCCTTCGGTGCCGCTGTCGCGCAACCTGCCGCGCAAGGCCGCGCTGGAAATGCTGCTGACGGGCGACTTCATCGACGCGATGGCGGCGAAGCAGCAAGGTCTCGTGAATCGCGTGGTGCCGCTCGACATGCTCGATGCCGAAGTCGCCGCGCTCGCCAGGAGTATTTGCGCGAAGCCGCGCGCGGCTGTCGAAGCAGGCAAGGGCCTGTTCTACCGGCAGCTCGAAATGGGCGTCGAAGCCGCGTATCAACTGGCGGGGCAGACGATGGCCTGCAACATGATGGACGAGTCGGCGCTAGAAGGCGTGCAGGCGTTCATCGACAAACGGCCGCCCGACTGGCCGCACACGCCCGGCCGCTAGGCCAGCTCATTCCGATCGTTTCAGGATCCACGCGACGAGCGCGTCGATCACGCGCTCGCGGTCCAGATCGTTCATCGTCTCGTGATAGCTGCCTTCGTAGAGCGTCAGCGTCTTGTCCGGCGAACCGGCGCGCGCGCCGAAGTCGCGGCTGCCTTCCGGTTCCGTGAGTTTGTCCTTCGTGCCGTGCCAGATCAGAAGCGGCGTGCGCAAGCCGGCGCGTCCGCGTTCGATCCGCTGCATCGCGAGCAGTAACTCAGCGCCCGTGCGCGCGGGAATCGCGCCGTGATGCACGAGGGGATCGTTGCGATTCGCCTCGACCACGCTCGGGTCGCGCGACAGCAACGCGGCGTCGATCTTCATCGCCGGGAAGCTGGGCCACGCGCGACTGATTTTCTGGCTCAGCGCCAGCATCCAGCGTGGCACGTCGCCGCCCGGTGCGAGAGCGGGGCTGGAGAGGATCAGTCCGTTCAAATGGCGCCGTTGCGCCGCCTGCTTTTCGATCGCGTATAGCGCCGCGATCGCCCCGCCCATGCTGTGGCCCATCAGGAACAGCGGGCCGTCGTTGCGGGCTGCCTCGGTGACGAGCGCGTCCGCGTCGAGCAGATACTCGTCGAATCGTTCGATCCATGCGCGCCGGCCGGGCGCATTGCCATGACCGCGCAGATCGACGGCGACCAGTTCGATCCCGTTCGCATTGAGCGCCTGCGCAAGGGGCGCGTACCGTCCCGCGTGCTCGGCGAGACCGTGGATCAGCGCCACCGTCGCGCAGCGCAGGCCTGCCGCGCGCCAGCGATACAGCGGCAGTTCGAGGCCGTCGCGCGTGACGGCCTGCGAGCGTTCTGGGTTCCGCGTGGCGGAAGCGCCGGCTTGGGAGGTCTCCATGAGCATTCGTCCGATGTTTGTCGCTTGCGCTCGATCATAGCGGCATGTGTATGACCGTTCGCATCCGTTGGAACGGAGTCATCCTCTAATTCCGCTGCGTTATGAAAGTCGCCGAATTGATTATTAAAGGATATGACATGACTGCGGTAAAATCGCGGGTTCAAATCCCAATAAAAGTCGCGGCGGCCGGTGCCCGGGGCGTGCAACGCTCGATGGCAAGTCCGCCGTTTCGTTTTTCATGATCGAACTACGCAACCTATCGCAGCGTTTTCCGGGGCCACGGGGCTGGATCGAAGCGCTGCACAACGTCAATCTGTCGATTCCTCGCGGCGAAGTATTCGGCATCATCGGACGCAGCGGCGCGGGCAAGAGCACGCTGGTCCGCACGATCAACCTGCTGACGCGCCCGACGGAAGGCAATGTCGTCATCGACGACCGTGACCTCACGACCATGCCTGCCGCGCAGTTGCGCGAGGCGCGCCGCGAGATCGGCATGATCTTCCAGCACTTCAATTTGCTGTCGTCGCGCACGGTGTACGACAACGTCGCGCTGCCGCTCGAACTGGCCGGCATGAAACGCGCGGAAATCGAGGCGCACGTGCTGCCCTTGCTCGATCTCGTCGGCCTGTCGGCGCAGAAGGATCGTTATCCGGCGCAGATCAGCGGCGGGCAGAAGCAGCGCGTCGGCATTGCGCGCGCGCTCGCGAGCAAGCCGAAAGTGCTGCTCTCCGACGAAGCAACCTCCGCGCTCGATCCCGAAACGACGCGTGCGATCCTCGATCTGCTCAAGCGCATCAACCGCGAGTTGAAGCTGACCATCGTGCTGATCACGCACCAGATGGAAGTCATCAAGCAGGTGTGCGACCGCGTCGCGGTGCTCGATAACGGCCGCGTGGTCGAAGAGGGTAAGGTCATCGACGTGTTCCTGCAGCCGCACCACGAAGTCACGCGCGCGCTGATCGGCGATGTGATCGCACAGGAGTTGCCGCCTGCGATGAAGGCGCGCGTCGCCGAGCGTCTGAAGACGGGCAGCGGTCATCTGCTGCGGCTCGCGTTCACGGGTTCGGGTGTCGATCAGCCGATTCTCTCGGAGACGATCCGCCGCTACGAACTGGACTTCAACATCCTGCACGGCCAGATCGACGAGATCCAGGGGCAGGCGTTCGGCTCGCTCGCGGTGCTCGCGGGCGGCGAACCGGCGAAGGTGGCGCAGGCGATGACGTATCTGCGCGAACAGGGCGTGGTGGTCGAGGAGTTGTCGTATGTTGAGTGAAATGTTCGATATGTTCGTGCAGTCGTTCTGGGAGACGCTGATCATGGTCGGCATCTCGGGACTGATCGGCGCGGCCGTCGGCTTGCCGCTCGGTGTGCTGCTCTATCTGACCGACCGCCAGGGCGTGCTGCAGAACATCGCCGCCAATCGCGTGATGGGCGTGGTCGTCAACGCCGTGCGCTCGACGCCGTTCATCATTCTGCTCGTCGCGGTGATTCCGTTTACGCGGCTGGTGGTCGGTTCGTCGATCGGTACGGCGGCGGCCGTCGTGCCGCTGACGATCGCCGCTGCGCCGTTCATCGCGCGACTCGTCGAGACGGCATTGCGCGAGGTCGATCGCGGGCTGATCGAAGCCGCGCAGGCAATGGGCGCGACCACTTCGCAGATCGTGTTCAAGGTGCTGTTGCCGGAGTCCCTTCCGGGCATCGTCGCGGGTCTGACGATCACCTTCGTTTCGCTGGTCGGCTACTCGGCGATGGCGGGCGCGATTGGCGGCGGCGGTCTGGGCGATCTCGGCATCCGTTACGGGTATCAGCGGTTCCTGCCGGAAGTGATGTTGACGGTCGTCGTGATCCTGATCGTCTTCGTGCAACTGGTGCAGTCGTTTGGAGATTGGCTCGTGCGTCGGTTGAGCCACAAATAAACACATTCAATAAGACAAAGGTTTGGTCATGCAACGTCGTTTCATTCTGAAGGCTGCGGCCATGCTGGGCGTGGCGTCACTCATCGGCGCATCTTCGCTCGCATTCGCCGAGGAATCGATCAAGGTCGGTGTGACGGGCGGCCCGCACGCGCAGATCATGGACGTCGTGAAGACGGTCGCGGCGAAGAACGGCCTGAACATCAAGGTCATCGAGTTCTCGGATTACGTGCAGCCGAATGCGGCGCTCGCGGGCGGCGATCTCGACGCGAACAGCTACCAGCACGACCCGTATCTGCAGGCGCAGGTAAAGGATCGCGGCTACAAGCTGATCAGGATCGCCGACACGGTCACATTCCCGATGGGCATCTATTCGAAAAAGGTGAAGACGCTGGCCGAACTGCCGGCGGGCGCGAAGATCGCCGTGCCGAACGATCCGACCAACGGCGGCCGCGCGCTGCTGTTGCTGCAGAAGCAGGGCCTGCTCAAACTGAGAGCGGATGCGGGCCTGAAGGCGACACCGCTCGATATCGTCGAGAACCCGAAGAAGCTGAAGATCGTCGAGCTCGACGCGGCGCAAATTCCGCGCTCGCTCGGCGACGTCGACGCGGCGGCGATCAACACGAACTTCGCGATGGAAGCGGGCCTGAAGCCGAAACAGGACGCCATCGCGATCGAAGATCCGAAGGGCCCGTACGTGAACGTCATCGCCATCCGCGAGTCGGACCGCAACAAGCCGTGGGTGGCGAAGCTGGTCGCGGCTTACCATTCGCCGGAAGTGAAGCAGTTCATCGAAAGCAAGTTTGGCGGCGCGGTGATCGCGTCGTGGTGATCCAGGCTAGGCGGCGCCATGTTGCCCCAGGCGGCGCGCCGGACTGTGTGGCCTGAAGAATCGGTAGGAACCCGGACTTGGCGTCCGGGTTTTTTTAGAGATAGAATAGCACGACCGTTCGCTATTTCCGTCACGCCGTCGGGGAGCGATATCCTCAACACCAAGCAATCCCGGAGCGGCTGCCGCAGAGGCTGTCGCTATAATGTCCGTCGGGTTGACGTATTCGTAACTTTGGAGCGTGTGCATGAAAATCCTGGTGCCAGTCAAGAGAGTGGTTGACTACAACGTGAAGGTCCGCGTGAAGTCGGACAACACGGGCGTCGACATTGCGAATGTGAAGATGTCGATGAATCCGTTCGACGAAATCGCCGTCGAAGAGGCCGTGCGTCTGAAGGAAGCGGGCGTGGCGACGGAAGTGATCGCTGTGTCGGCGGGCGTGACGCAATGTCAGGAAACGCTGCGCACGGCGCTGGCGATCGGCGCGGATCGCGCTGTGTTGATCGAGTCGAATGAAGAACTGCAACCGCTGGCCGTCGCGAAGCTGCTCAAGGCGCTGGTCGACAAGGAACAGCCGCAGCTGGTGATTCTCGGCAAACAGGCCATCGACGACGATTCCAACCAGACGGGTCAGATGCTCGCTGCGCTGGCCAATCTGCCGCAGGCGACGTTTGCATCGAAAGTCGTGGTGGCGGATGGCAAGGCGACGGTGTCGCGCGAAGTCGATGGCGGCGCGGAAACGTTGTCGCTCACGCTTCCTGCTGTGATCACGACCGATCTGCGCCTGAACGAGCCGCGCTACGTGACGCTGCCGAACATCATGAAGGCCAAGAAGAAGCCGTTGGAAACCGTGAAGCCGGCGGACCTGGGCGTCGATGTCACGCCGCGTCTGAAGACGCTGAAGGTCAGCGAGCCGCCGAAGCGCTCGGCTGGTGTGAAGGTGGCCGATGTGAAGTCGCTGGTCGAAAAGCTCAAGACCGAAGCCAAGGTGCTTTGATTTTTACGAGCACACGGAGACGAATGAAATGACGATTCTGGTAATTGCTGAACACGACAACGCGGCGCTGAAGGCAGCGACGCTGAACACGGTTGCTGCCGCGCAGAAGATCGGCGGCGACGTTCATGTGCTGGTGGCGGGTCACAACGCGCAAGGCGCGGCCGATGCGGCGGCGAAGGTGGCGGGCGTGGCGAAGGTGCTGCTCGCCGACGCGCCGCAACTGGCAGCGGGCCTCGCGGAAAACGTCGAGGCGACGGTGCTGAACATCGCGAAGGACTACTCGCACATCCTCGCGCCGGCTACCGCCTACGGCAAGAACATCGCGCCGCGTATCGCGGCGAAGCTCGACGTCGCGCAGATCAGCGACATCACGGCAGTCGATTCGGCCGACACGTTCGAGCGCCCGATCTACGCTGGCAATGCGATCGCGATCGTGCAATCGGCTGATCCCATCAAGGTCATCACGGTTCGCTCGACGGGCTTCGATCCCGTTGCGGCGGAAGGCGGCAGCGCGTCGGTCGAGAAGATCGAAGCGGCAGCCGATACGGGCATCTCGCAGTTCGTCAGCCGCGAAGTGACGAAGCTGGACCGTCCGGAACTGACGTCGGCGAACATCATTGTTTCGGGTGGCCGGGGTCTGGGCAGCGGCGAGAACTACACGCAAGTGCTGGAGCCGCTGGCCGACAAACTCGGCGCGGCCATGGGCGCATCGCGCGCAGCCGTCGACGCTGGCTACGTGCCGAACGACTATCAGGTCGGTCAGACGGGCAAGATCGTCGCGCCGCAACTGTATATCGCGGTCGGCATCTCGGGCGCGATCCAGCATCTGGCAGGCATGAAGGACTCGAAGGTGATCGTCGCGATCAACAAAGACGAAGAAGCGCCGATTTTCAGCGTCGCGGATTACGGCCTCGTCGGCGATCTGTTCACCGTCGTGCCGGAGCTGGTGAAAGAACTCGGCTGATAGATCGGCACGCCGTCTGACGGCGACAGCAAAGCGAAGAGGCGCGAGGATGTTGAATCCAGCGCCTCTTTTTTCATCGGAGTCAGGGAGGAGACACACATGAGCTACACGGCACCCATCAAGGACATGATGTTCGCGATGCAGGAACTGGCCGGACTGGATGACATCGCCGCGCTGCCCGGCTTTGACGATGCAAACGCTGAAACCGCGCAAGCCGTGCTCGAAGAATCCGCGAAGCTGTGCGGGGAAGTGCTGGCGCCGC
>NZ_JAGUUD010000007.1:0-169814 GCF_020177535.1 Paraburkholderia sp. XV
GCCGCCCCGCACAGGGGCGACGCCTGAAGCACGCTAACAAATCGCGGATGCCAGCAACAACCCAAGCACACCAAGCAGCAGCACAAAGACAAAGCAGGGTACCGCCCCGCGCAGGGGCGACGCCTGAAGCACGCTAACAAACCGCAGATGCCAGCATCAAATCAGTCAAACCACACCAAAAGCGTCGCAGACAACAAAAAACCAAAAACCCAAAAAACCAAAAAATCATGCCGCCCGCGCCGCAGGCGCAGAACACGCCGACAACAAAACCGGAATCGACTTCGAAGTCGGCGTATTACAAACATCAGCAACACTGGACAACGGCACAAGCGGATTAGTCTCCGGATAATAAGCCCCGAGACACCCACGCGGAATATCATATTCAACGAGCAGGAACTGCTCAGCCCGCCGCTCGATCCCATCATCCCAGATGGTTTCCATATCAACCCATTCGCCCGGCTTGAATCCAAGCATCGCGATATCCGCAGCATTCGCAAACACGACGCGCCGCTGGTTATAAACCCCGCGATAGCGATCATCGAGCGCATAGATCGTCGTGTTGTACTGATCATGCGACCGTGTCGTCATCAGGACCATCGCACGTTCACCGTGCAACTTCCGCGCGCGTTGGATCGGCGTATCGCGCTGAATCTGATGCACGACGAAGTTCGCCTTCCCCGTCCCCGTCTTCCAGTCGCGTTCACGCGAAGCAACCCGCAGATGAAACCCGCCCGGCTGCTCGATCCGCTTGTTGTACTCGTAAAATCCATCGACCGACCACTCGATCGCATCGCGAATCTTCGCGTAATCACTCGCGTAAGCAAGCCAGTCCACCTTCGCGCTGCCAAGCGTCGCCTCGGCAATCTGCGCAACGATCCGCGTTTCCGACATGAGATTGCCCGACGCAGGCGTGTTCATCCCGTACGACACGTGAACCATGCTCATCGAATCTTCGACAGTCACACCCTGCGCAATGCCGTTCTGCAAGTCGATTTCAGTGCGCCCGAGCGTCGGCAGAATCAGCGCCGCCTTGCCGTGCACCAGGTGGCTCCGGTTCAGCTTGGTCGTGATGTGCACAGTCAGGTCGCAGGCGCGCAGCGCGTCCCACGTGCGCGGCGTGTCGGGCGTCGCGATCGAGAAATTGCCGCCCAGCCCAATAAACACCTTCACGTGGCCTTCGAGCATCGCTTCGATCGTCTCGACCACGTCGTAGCCGTGCCCGCGCGGCGGCTCGAAATCAAATACCTTGCCGAGCCGGTCGAGAAACGCGTCGGTGGGCTTCTCCTCGATGCCGACCGTGCGATTGCCCTGCACGTTCGAGTGGCCGCGCACCGGGCACAGGCCCGCACCCAGCCGGCCGATATTGCCGCGCATCATCATCAGGTTCGACAGCATGTGCACCGTCGGCACGGAATGCTTGTGCTGCGTGATGCCCATGCCCCACGTCGAGATCACACGCTTGCCGTTCACGTAGATGCGCGCGAGGTTCTCGATGTCTTCGCGAGACACACCCGATTCTTCGACCAGCGCTTCCCACTCCTGCTCGCGAAGATCGGCGGCGAACGCTTCGAAGTTCGCCGTGTGCTCGTCGATGAACGCAACGTCGAGCACACGCTCGGCGTTCTGCTCGACCGCGAGATCGTCGAGTTCCAGCACGCGCTTGGCCACGCCCTTGATCAGCGCGAAGTCGCCGCCGATCTTCGGCTGGATGAACGTCGACGCGATCTGCACACCCGAAGTCAACATATCCGCCACGTGCTGCGGGCTCGCAAACCGTTCGAGCCCGCGCTCGCGCAGCGGGTTGATCGATACGATGGTCGCGCCGCGTTTCGCGGCGTCGCGCAGTTCGTTGAGCATGCGCGGGTGATTCGTCGCCGGATTCTGGCCGAAGATCAACAGCGTATCGGCGTGCTCGAAGTCTTCGAGCAACACCGTGCCCTTGCCGATGCCGACCGTGGCCGGCAAGCCGCGGCTCGTCGCCTCGTGGCACATGTTCGAGCAGTCGGGGAAGTTGTTCGTGCCGTACATGCGCACGAACAACTGGTACAGGAACGCGGCTTCGTTGCTCGCGCGGCCCGACGTGTAGAACGCCGCACGATGCGGGCTGTCGAGTCCTTTTAGATGCTTCGCGATCAACTGATACGCGGCGTCCCACGAAATGGGCTGGTACTTGTCCGTCAGCGGGTCGAACACCATCGGATCAGTCAGGCGGCCATGCTGTTCCAGCGTGTAGTCGTCCTGCTTCATCAACTCGTCGACGGTGTGCTGCGCGAAGAACTCAGGCGTCACGCGCTTGCTCGTCGCTTCCGCGGCAACCGCCTTTACGCCGTTTTCGCAGAACTCGAAGGTGGACGCGTGCTGGCGGTCCGGCCACGCGCAACCCGGGCAGTCGAAGCCGTCCGGCTGGTTCTGCTTGAACAGCGTCTTGTACTTGCCCCCGGCGACCTTCTCCTTGACGAGATTGATCGCGACGTACTTCAATGCGCCCCATCCGGCGGCAGGCCCCGTGTACGGCTCGATGCGGCCAGGCTTGGTGATGGTCTTGTCCATGTGTTCTCGTGTCCGGTGTGGCTTGATGTTGAGGCTAGGGTAGTGGGGAATACGCGTACCCGGCGTGTACACAATGTGCGATAGAAAAAGAGTACAGTTGCGACTGTTATCGTCTGAAACGCTCGAATTCGGTGAACTGTGCTCAAAAATTGGGCGGGACGCCCGTCCGCTGTGCCTACGGCAGAGGCCTCTCTTGAAGCTTTACGAAGAACTGGCGAAGGAAATCGAAGGGCAGATCCGGCGCGGCGTGTTCCGGCCGGGCGAGCGCGTGCCGTCCGTGCGGCAGACCAGCCAGCACCGGCAAATCTCCATCACGACGGTGTTGCGCGCCTACCTGATGCTGGAGAGCAAGGGCGTGATCCAGAGCCGCCCGCAGTCGGGCTACTTCGTGCGGCTCGGCGCGAACGATGCGCCGCCGCCCGTGCAGGAACTGGACGTATCGAAGCCGATCGCCGTGTCCGCGCAGGTCGACGTGAGCCGGCTCGTGCTGTCGACGCTGCGCTCCATCGGCAGCGATGAGGCCGTGCCGCTCGGCTCGCCGTATCCCGATCCCAGTCTGTATCCGTTCCAGAAGATCAACCGCTACGCGCACTTGATAGGCCGGCGCAAGACGCAATGGGGCGTCACCGATGAATTGCCGCCGGGCAATCCCGACCTGATCCGGCAGATT
This sequence comes from Paraburkholderia sp. XV, assembly GCF_020177535.1. NCBI lineage: Bacteria > Pseudomonadati > Pseudomonadota > Betaproteobacteria > Burkholderiales > Burkholderiaceae > Paraburkholderia > Paraburkholderia sp. XV. Next base: position 3,221 of record NZ_JAGUUD010000007.1, read on the forward strand.
GCGCGCCGTTATCTGGAGAACGGCATCGCGATCGATCCGAACGAGATCGTCGTGACGGTCGGCGCAACGGAGGCGATCAATCTGTGTCTGCAGGCGGTCGCGAAACCGGGCGACACGGTCGCCGTCGAATCGCCCACCTTCTACGCGATGCTGCACGCCATCGAGCGCATGGGCATGCGCGCGATCGAAGTGGCGACGCATCCGCGCGAGGGCATGGACCTCGGCGCGCTCGCCCACATTCTCGACAAGCGCAAGATCGCCGCGTGCATGGTGATGCCGAACTTCCAGAATCCGCTCGGTTTCCAGATGCCCGACGACAAGAAGCGCGAACTCGTCAAGCTGCTGACGCGGCACGATGTACCCGTCATCGAGAACGACGTTTATCACGAGCTGTACTTCGGCGACGTGCATCCCGGGGCGCTGAAGAATTACGACAAGAACGGGCTGGTGCTGCATTGCGCGTCGTTCTCGAAGACGCTCACGTCGGCGTACCGGATCGGCTGGGCGATGCCGGGCCGCTACCGCGAACAGGTCGAGAAGCTCAAGTTTCTCAACACGCTCACCACGCCGTCGATCCCGCAGCTCGCGATTGCCGAGTATCTGAAGCAGGATGGCTACGAGCATCATCTGCGCAAGCTGCGCAAGGGCCTCGCGCAGCGCGCGAAACTGATGACGACATTGGTGACGCGCTTCTTTCCCGAGGGCACGCGCGTGTCGCATCCGATGGGCGGCTACGTGCTGTGGGTCGAGCTGCCGCGCAGCGTCGATTCGATGCATCTCTACAAGCTCGCGCTGGAGCACGGCATTACCGTCGGGCCCGGCTATATGTTCTCGACCACGAACGGGTATAGCCATTGCATCCGCTTGAATTACAGTTATGCATGGTCGCCGGAAATCGAGAGCGCACTGATGACGGTCGGCAAACTGGCGGCCGCGAGCCTGCGCGAATGAGCTGACCGAATGAGATGACGATTAGTCGAGAGGAGAACCGGCTTGAATCCGAATGATGCGGCACACGACAAGCATTGCGAAGACGATGACGACGATCACGAACTCGACCCCACCGTCGAGCAGTTGCTGATGCTGCTATGGGAAGCGTCGCGCGAATCGCCCGGCAAGCCGTGGTCGCTCGCGAAGATCAGCAAGCGCGCCGATCTCCCCATGAGCACGTTGCGGCGCTATTTCACGCAGTTGCAGTCGGCGGGCGTGATAGTGGTGCAGATGGACGAGGAAGGGCGCGGCTCGGCGTCGCTGACGGGCGAAGGGCTGGAGTTGTGCGAGGCGCTGTTCGGCGAGCCTTGACTGGCGTCGAGGCGCACCGGGCTGCATAGCAAGCTGCGCGGCGCTTACGGCGTGGCTTCTTCCGAAACCGGCAAGAACGACAGGCGCGACGCGAGCAGCATCACGCACGTGAGAATCGCAATGCCCGTCACGATGCCCGCCAGCCGCATCAGCGCGGCGTGCGGATCGGCGGACCACGCGTGGTCCTGCACGAAAACCATGATGAAGGCGATCGTGAACTGCCGGCCGAGATAGCTCGCGCCCTGTTTGCCCGTCTGCACGTGGCAGCCTGCCCATACGCCCGCAGCCAGCGCGAGCAGCGACGGCACGATCTGGCCTTGCATCAGCGGCAATAGCGCGATCCCGACCGCGCCCGCGATCAGGCAGCCCACCATGCGTTGCACCATCTTGTCGGCGACAGGCTTCTGCGAGCGCACGACGACGGACGTGGGCGGCAGGATCATCACGGCGATCGTCGTCACGAGCGCCTGCGCGAAACCCGGTAGATCGAATGCGTAGGTGAGCGCCGCGAGAATCGCGACGGCGATGCCCGCCTGCACGCCCAGCACCATGCGCGCGTGGCGCAGGGTCTCGAAGGTGGGCGGCGGGGCGTTCGCGGTGGCGGCAGCCGCCGCGACGACTTTCGATGCGGGCCGGCGCCGCTCATACCAGCTGATGCCGATATGAAACGCGCCGGACACGAGCAGGCATGCAAACGTGCCGACGCACACTTCGGCGACCCGCAACATCGCAAACGACGCCGTCGGGCCGAACGCGATCAGCTTGTGTGCCTCGAATGTGACCAGTACCCACGTGATGCCGCCCAGCACCCACGCATACGACGCCGACGAACCATTGCCGCGATAGACGCAGATCGCGCCGATCACGCCCAGCACGGGCACGAACAGCCACGGACGATCGCCGATCACCGGGCCGAGCAGCGTGCCGAGCAGGCCGCCGAGGATGGTGCCGAGCACGCGATGCAGCGCGCGTTGCGCGGAAGCCGAGAAACGCGTCTGCATGACGGCGAAGCCGCTGATGGCGGCCCACCAGGTATACGGCAGATGCAGCAGATGAGCGAGCGCCACCGACAGCACCACTGAGATCACCGCTTCGACGCCGAACAGCGCGCGCTCGGGCGTCGGCTTCCAGGCGGCCAGCTCGCGGCCGAGCGCGGACACGGCGTCTCGACCGATCTGCGTGAACATGCGGGCGCGCATGCGAACCTCGTCGAGATGGAGTGTGCGAGTTCAGCGCGTGGCGATGGCGGCCGCGGCGCCCGCCATCATCGCCGCGCTGGTGCGGTTCGCGATCTTCACCGCGCGGCGGCTGGTCAGCAGCGCGCGCGCCTTGACGGCGGCAAGCGCCCAGATGAAATCGACGGACATCAGCACGGCCAGCATGGTCAGCGTCAGTTCCAGCCACGCGAGCGTGCCGACCCGCGACAGGTCGACGATGGTCGGCAGCAGCGCGAGGTAGAAGACCATGATCTTGGGGTTGCCGAGCGTGACCATCAAGCCCGCGACGAACATGCGCCACGGCGACTGGCCGCTTGGCAGCGTGCTTTCGTGGACGTCGGTGGGCGCGAGCCACATCTTCCACGCGAGGAACAGCAGATACGCGACGCCCGCGAACTTCAGCGCGACGAACACCAGCGCGAAGCTATGCGCGACGACAGCAAGGCCGGCGACCGCGCAGGTGAGCCACAGTGCTTCGCCGATCCACATCGCGGCGAGAAACGGCAGCACATCGCGAAAGCCGTTGGTGAGCACGCGCGCAACGAGCGCCGCGATGCTCGGGCCGGGCGAGCCCGCGGCAACGATCAGCGCGAGCGCGAAGACGAGAAGACCGGAAAGCGCCATCGAACGACTCCTCTGCGAAAGGGTCCGTGGCTGGATTATATCGGCGCGGCGGGTTGAGTTGCGCGGGCAAGCAGTGTCAATATGTCCGCTGAGACTCTGCCAACCTACCCGATGCAACCGCCCGTCGTTCACTACCGGCCCGCCGTACCCGAAGATGTCCCGTCGATTCGCGTCGTCGAATACGAGGCGGCGCAGCGTTTCGTCAGCGTCGGGCTGACGGGCATCGCGGCCGCGCGCCCGATGGACGCGCCATTCGTGCTGAAGAAGGTGGGGGCGTCGGAAGTGATCGTCGCGCAGTGCGAAGCCGAATGCGTCGGCTTCGTGATGTTCGCGACGCTGCCTGCGCGCATCTATGTCGAAGCGCTCGACGTCTCGCCCCGGCATGCGGGGCGGCGGATCGGCGCGGCCTTGCTCGACCAGGTCGACGCAAGAGCGCGACAGACGGGCGCGACGCACGTCGATCTGTCCACATTCCGGCATGTGCCGTGGAATGCGCCGTACTATCAGCGGCTCGGCTTTGACGTGCTCGAAGACGATGAGCTCGATGCCGCGCTGCTGCGTATCCGCAATCTGCGGATCGCGCGCGGCGTGGATGAAACGAAGCGCGTGTTCATGCGGCGCGCGGTGAAACCCGCTGCGCATGAATGAAAAAACGCGGCGGGAATCGCTCCCGCCGCGTTCGTTGCGCTACCGGCTGTCAGTGTCCTGGGCGGTGCGAGATCAGTTGACCGCTTCCAGCGCCGGATAGTCGGTGTAGCCGGCTTCGCCTTGCGCATAGAACGTTGCGGGAACCGGCTCGTTCAGCGGCGCATCCAGCTCGAAGCGACGCACGAGGTCGGGATTTGCGATATACAGCTTGCCCCACGCGACAGCGTCCGCTTCGCCCGCGTCCAGCACTTTTTGCGCGCTTTCCTTCGTGAACTTTTCGTTGGCGATATACACGCCGCCGAATGCCTTCTTCAGCAGCGGGCCGATGCGATCGTCGCCGAGCGCTTCGCGTGCCGCGATGAATGCGATCTTGCGCTTGCCGAGTTCACGCGCGACATAGCCGAACGTCGCGGCGGGATCGGTATCGCCCATGGTGTGCGAATCGCCGCGCGGCGCGAGGTGCATGCCCACGCGATCCGCGCCCCACACGTCGATACAGGCGTCCGTCACTTCGAGCAGCAGGCGCGCGCGGTTTTCGATCGGGCCGCCGTATGCGTCGGTGCGCTTGTTGGTGCTGTCCTGCAGGAACTGGTCGAGCAGATAGCCGTTCGCGCCGTGCACCTGAACACCGTCGAAGCCCGCCTTCTTCGCGTTTTCCGCGCCCTTGCGATACGCGGCGACAATGCCCGGAATCTCCGAGATGTCGAGCGCACGCGGCGTCACGAACGGACGTTGCGGACGCACGAGGCTCACGTGGCCTTCCGGCGCGATTGCGCTCGGCGCAACGGGCAGTTCGCCGTTCAGGAACACCGGGTCGGACACACGGCCGACGTGCCACAGTTGCAGGAAAATCTTGCCGCCTTCCTTGTGGACGGCGTCCGTTACGAGCTTCCAGCCTTCCACCTGTTCATCCGACCAGATGCCCGGCGTGTCGGCGTAGCCGAGGCCTTGCGGCGTCACGGAGGTGGCTTCGGAAATGATCAGGCCGGCGCTTGCGCGTTCGGCGTAATACTTCGCCATCAACGCGTTGGGCACGCGCACATCGCCGGCGCGTTGACGCGTGAGCGGCGCCATCACGATACGGTTCTTCAGCGTGAGATCGCCAATCTGGAGCGGGTCGAAAAGTGTCGGCATGTTGTGTCAATCCTTGCGGGCGCACGGCCCGATGTGTCGAGACTGCATTCTGGGAAGGCGAAGACGCAGGCGTGAGTCAGAGGTCCGCGTTCATGTGTGCGAGGAACGCCTCGATGACGGCCTCGTTGCGCTTGAAGAACACCCATTGACCCACGCGTTTCGACGTGATCAGCCCCGCGCGCTGTAACGCGGCGAGGTGCGCCGACACCGTGGACTGCGACAGCCCACAGCAATCGTCGAACTGTCCGGCGCAGACCCCGTGCTCGTACGAAAGCTCCTGCTCCGGGAAATACTTTTCCGGCTCGCGCAGCTTCGCAAGAATCACGCGACGCGCCGGATTGGCCAGCGCCTTGTGGATCGCGTCGATGTCGATATCAGTGGTCTTCGGGTTGGGCTTCGTGCTCATGAAACAGCGGACAGACTCTCTGGCCGGAACGTCGGCGTCTGAATCGCTATGGACCGAATCTTATATCGGAATTTAACGATATGTGTGGATGGCCTTACAGACAATGGGGGTGATAGTCTGGGCGTGCATAAAGGCCTGCACTTCTGCCGAACTATTTATTTCGCACAACAAGGCCTGAACTTCCGATGCCGCATTATGAAAATCGCCGGTAGGGGACTGTTTTTATTGAATAATTCCTCCGGTGTGGTATGCGGCTCACGCTCGATGTTATCGCAGGGACTTTCCAACTAGGTGGGAGAATATAAATTAGGTTTGCGAAATAAAAGGCTGCACTTGTTGGGAGGCGTGAGGCGTTGCTAGATTGTTTCGATAAAGCTTGGTCGGGTATGCCAGACGGCAATTTGTTCGCACATCAACGCGGCTGGCGTGTGGCTATGCGACCGCGAAGCGGTTGTGCCCACTTCCTGTGGGCTTATGGCCAAGACAACGCTCTGCGGATTGCGGGACGTATCAGACGAGATTTGGGGAAGGTTCGCGTTAGATTTACTGCCACGCAGCTGAACCCGCATGCTGAAGGGGTATGTTCTTGGCTGAGTTCTCCCATCGCCATCCGCCAATCGGTTTCCGGCGGAATTTCATCCTGGACATAATCGATCCGTCCTCATCTCATCTAGGGCCGTCAATTCGATCCAGATATTGTCAGGGAGCTGCAGAATGTCGTCTCCGCTGCCATCAGCGGAGTCCTGAATCTTAGTGGTCCAACGCTTCGGGGAAGCCACTGCACGTCTCCACATAGTTCGCGCGATTGGGGAGTCGACGGGAGTCGATGTTATACGGCAGACGCACCCGAAAAATTCCGTGACGCCCAGGAGGTCGGCTCAGCGTGCAACGGCATGCTACACCGGGCTCCTCCTCTAACTTTCGATGAGATTAAGCGACACTCGGCTAGGAGAGGAGAGGAGAGGAGAGGAGAGGAGAGGAGAGGAGAGGAGAGGAGAGCTGACGCTTGACGCATGGAGAACGCTTTGCCCGAGCGGTTTGGTTTCCCCCGATCGGGGGCGTCCGCTGCTAGGAAAGCCATCGGAATTCGACTGTCGGTATCGTCTGTTTCGTATGCAAACACGTTCCGTCGTCACCAGCTCGCGAGGGGGTCGCCGCCAAATTCCTGTTGCGCCACATCGAGTACCCATGCCGGATTTTTCGCAAAAACTTCTGCTGGCAACGTGTCGTCGAGAAGCGGGTGCGGCGAATAGAGCCAAAATGCCCGTCGCCACCCGCTACGATCGCCATCATCGGGTAGGATCGAAAGCAGTTCGGCCACTTCCGGTCGCAGCTTGCCGAACCTATCAAATTGGAACTCCGGATAAACAAACCGATGCTGTGGCTCGGACCAGACGCCGAGGAGCAAACCAGTATCGCGCGCCCGCGACACGCTTCGCTCCGGCGTCGAACGTGGCGAGATTCCGATGAGTGCGGCGACGCCCTGATCATCTCGCCAGCCTTTTCTTAGCAGATCGATGCGGAAATCGACTGCCGCCTGATCCGGCTCAGTAAATGAGTTCATGGACAGAGTTGTGACTACCAATGATGTAGAGTTCCCGCCTCGTACAGCCCGATCCGCAGTGGTTCCTATGTCGATGGCATTCGAATGCAGACAATGAACTCGATTCTAGATCAAGAGCGCACACACGGTGCGGCGACGGGCTGGGCGCACGCAGAAACCGGGTGTCGGATGTCGCGGTCGGGGGGGGGCGGCCAGCGCCAGCCCCGTCGGCAGAACGCATTAAATCGAATTGTGTTGGTCGAGGAAAGACGCGTTCGGTGCGTGCTTCGAGAGAGCGTCATGGAAGCGCAGCCACAAGCGCACAACTTGCATGGTGCAACGGATGGCAGCATTTCTCAAATGCGCCGGAGGCGGGCCCGAGCCAGTCGAAAGATGGCCGACTACGCGGTGGAAGCAGCACTCGCTCTTGCAGAAACATCGAGCGAATGGATTCTGGCTGAAGATGCGTTGCTGGTCTTGGAAAAGCGGTGGCCATTACACGACGCGCAACTGGCAGTGGCACCCCTACACAAGGTTATGGACGCGTCGTATTAACGGCGCCGGTTCCTCGGGGGAACGGTATGTTCACCCATTCCCAGGCCGGGGCCGGGTCTTGCCTAAGCACGATCATCTCGCTATGTTGAGCTGCCTGCACGTCAATATGGCCTGACACGACTGACGTGTACGCCGACGTGGCTATGGCGCCGGGATGGTCTGCCGGTGCTGGGAGCCGTGGCAGTTGCGCCGTCGCGATCGTTGGGGCCTCCTGCGGAGTATTATGCCGTGAGCCATGTCTGGGCGCACACCGCACATACGGCGAAATCGTTCAGGAACAACCCGGTCCGGGGGCGGGACCTTGGGGGTGAATCATGTTGCTCGTTTTGATCGGGATCAAGCGGGCACAGCCGGATCGCGCAGGCTTTCGGTCGATCTTCGTGTCAAAACAACGCTATTAAAAGAAGACCATGAAAAGAGAAATTCCCACCGGCAGCGAAATGCCGTCAGTTTTAGACCGGGAGATCGCGGACGCGCAACTCGACGCGTTCGGTCATCGTCATTTCGCGCTCGCATTACGCAGCCTGATTGAGTCCGAAGATCACCCGACGCCATTCAGCATTGGCCTTCTCGGTGGCTGGGGCACGGGTAAGAGCAGTATCAAAGAGATGTACATGGCTGAGCTTCGAAACGATGCCACAAGGCATCAGCGCGCGAGGCGATCGGAGAAGATTCAGTGCATCACCTTCAATGCGTGGAGGTTTGGCGGGCGCGACCAGGACATCAAGCGGGCACTCCTGCGCCACGTATTCCTTGAGCTCGGAGGGCATGAGGAAAACCTGCAGGACCGGCTCTTCCGCCAGATCAGCCATGTGACGGAGCAGCCCAAACCGACGCTCCAATACTTCTGGGAAACGCTACGCTCCTGGATACTGCCGATTCCCGCTGTGCTGGCGGTAATGACCGCGTTCATCATCATTCTCGCGGTCGGCAACCTGGTCCTCGGCGCCGGTCATGACGCGGCCAAGGCGACGCTGACGTTGTGTGTGACGATTCTTTTTGGATACGTGCTTAAGCACGTGAAACCACCAGAAGTGAAGGCGACGTCTGCCATGACGCGCGTGATGCTTCCCAGCACCAGTTCGGAGCAGTACGAGGACATGTTGCTTGGACAGCTGGCCCGCTTCAAGAACGGAAAAGACGAGTCCCCTGACGGGCAGAGCGGGAAGAAATGCGAACGGCTGGTGGTGTTCGTCGATGATCTGGACAGGTTGTCGGCGGAAGAGATGGTGCTCGGTCTGGACGGCGTACGCACGTTCATGGAAATTCCCAAAGATCGCCTGCCGGAGGGGCTGGGTCTGGTATTCGTCATTTCGTGCGACGAAGGGAAGATCGCGGATGCGTTGGCGAAAGGCCGGCGCTCGGCCGACTTGCCCGCGACAGTGTTCAACCGGGTTGATGCTCGGCGGTACCTTGACCGGATCTTCCAGTTCCGCCTGGAGATTCCACCGTCACCGCGTAACGACATGCGAGACTTTGCTACCCGTAAGCTGGAAAGTATGGGCGGCGTTGCGGCCGATCTGGCGGCGCGCGGTATGCCTCTGGCACCCGTTGTTGACCGAATGATTCATGCGGGTGTGCAAGATCCGCGAAATGCGCTGCAGATCGTCAACGCGTTTGAGCAATCGTGGTGGCTGGCAAAGAAGCGTGAAGCCGACGGGGTTGGCAGCGATCGCGCCGGCGGGTTGCACGAAGGAGCAGTCACCGACCATCCCATATCGCTCGGCGCGCTGTCGGCCCTGAAGGTAAGTTTCCCGGATTTTTATCGCGAACTGCAAGACGACCCAGAACTGCTCTTTCACTTCACAGAAGTTGTCGTGAGGGGGCAGAGTCTGTCCGAGCGCCCGGAATCTATCCGGCGAATTCTCGCCGACAAGTACCTGTTCGAGCCCGCTTCGGGTGGGCAGCAGGCTGCCGCTGAACAGAAACCGCAGCTTCGACCGGAATACCGGCCACTACGCCAGTTTCTCGCCGGGCTCGTGGGCGTTCGATGGGCCCAGCCACTGGAAAGCCTGCTACTGCTCTCCGAAGACCCCGTCTCCCGACGACTGGGGCCGAAGATCGCCCCGTTGCGAAACGCATTCGTATCCGGCGACACCGACGGCGTTCTGGAGGGACTGGGCAGGCACCATGATGTTTCGCCATTGAGCGTGGAGCAGGCAAAGAACCTTTATAACCTCTTTGAAGATCTGAGAGGCGAAACGGAAGCGCGCCGCACGAACGGCGCACGCGTGATGGCGGACGTAATCGCGCGGATTCCCGATCCCCCTCTCGCACAGGTGCTAAACGAGCTTTGCAGAACGCTTGACGACAGTCTGAACCTGCGCGCGCAATTGGGCCCTGCACGAATCAGAGGGCTGCTCGACAAAGCGTCAGGTTCCGACCAACGCGCCGTGACTTCCCGACTCATCGGCGACGTGATGGTGGACGACGACGACCTAGGCCTCCGGCTTGACTCTGGCCAGACGCCGAGCCTGGACGAGGCAGTCGGGATGGTGAAAATCATTGTTGCGCTTGCGATCCGTGTGCGCGCGGAACAGGGCTTGGAAGCGAGGGAAGATGCGCTGTTCCTGGACTGGTTGCTGGCCCGAAATGTCCGCGTCCGCGATGCATCCAGACAGCTTGGTTTTGACGAACTGGAGGCGTGGCTGTCCGTCGACACAGGTAGCATCGCCAGTGCACTGGGAACGCGCTACGTGGACGCACTTGCCGGTGAACTCGAAAAGGAAGAGCCAGCGGCGTTCGACATGCATGCCGCGATGCAACGTGCGGGCGGCGTGTTCTCCGGACAGATGAGGCTCGGAGAAGAGGCACGGCGCGCAACGTGGCCAACGGTGTGCCGGTTTATAGCGCTCACCCAGCCGGTTGCTGTGAGAACCGCCTGGCAGGTCGCCGTATCCAACGAAGAGTTCGCCACGGATGTCGAAATCTCATCATTCGTCAGCGCCTTCGCCGCCCGCCTGCTGGACGACCTCGCGGAGAGCAGTTCCGGGGTCGATGTCCATGAGGCATTCCCCGAACTGATGAAGCTGGTTGTCGCGCGGATAGAGTCGCTCGACGACGGCGCGCTGCAGCGTCTGGTCGAGCTTGCAACGGCGTGGAGTCGCAAGGATGCTCACGCCCGGCTCGCGTGCGACGTCGTCTCTCAACTGCGTCGGGTGAACACAGCTAAGGCCACGGCGGTGTTGATCACCTGGGCACCGCGGGTTATTTCGGACCTCCCGTTGCCGTGTCTTGAGCTGCTGATGGAGCTTCTGCCCGGAGAGGATGACAGCCTCAAGGTCGCGGCCGCGAACACAGTGACCACCATATTGAGCACGGACCCGATTGGCGTTGCCATGGCAGACCGTTACTCAGCGTTCGTCACCGGGCTTCCCGCCTCCAGCTGGGGCAACGCGCCATTCAGAGCGCACCTGGACAGTGCCTTGAGCAATCTTGCCAACCGGGCCGCGAACGAGAACTATCTTAAGGCGATCTTTCCCTCCATCGCAAAAGTGCTTGCCCACGCAACACCTTCAACGCTTGGAAGCTCGCTGCAGCAGCTCTTCCAGCAGGCCAAAAACTATCCGGCTAACTACGCGCTGCTGCATCGGGAGATGGTCGGTCGCTGGCCTGCGCGGGCCCCGACGCTTGCGCCGTACGACCCATCTGTCCTGTTTGATGAGGCCTGTGCCACTTCAATCAGCCAGGCGGCCGCAGTGAAAGACGATGTGCTCGCCTCCGTTTCCGACATGTTCGACCGCGGTGTGGTTGGGCAGGACAGGCGTGCGCGTCTCATCGAGACCGCATGCGCTCTCTGGAAGGTCGAGCCGGGTCTCGCGCTACCGTTCTTCCATCGCTACCCCGAGCTGTCGGTCGAGCAGATTGATGCGCTCGTGAGCACGTTGAATGCCAGCGAGCAGGGGCAGATAGCGACACTGAACGAGGCATGGCAGGTTGTGTCACGGTACATCGCGGATGATGTGCGTCGGGCAGTTACCGTTGCGCTGCTTCGTCGCGGCGCCGTTCAGGCCACTGGGGACGCAGACCTGGCCTTGAACGTATGGTTTTCTGCTCAGGATGACAGTGGACGTGCGTTGCTGGAAGACCTGCTTGCCGATGCCACCATTGCTGATGAACAACGGACGAGACTCTGGCGACAAGCCATTTCACGCTCCGAGATATTTGGCAAAGGATTATTTGTCGACCTGATTCCACGTTCCTTGGGCGCGCAGGACAGCGGGGCCACCGCGGCCGCAATTTTCGACAGCGCGCAGACCATTGAAAAGCTGATACCCGATGGCGAGGCACGCTCGGACCTGGCCCGCGGCCTGATGGGACGGTTCCATGAGTTCGGGACGGAAACGATTAAGGGCGGTGCAGCTGCAATGGCGAACCGGCTGGTCGGCAACGTTGCGTTGAAGGGGCTGAGCATCGAAACTCTGACGGAAAGCGACGTCGCGATTCTCTCCGGTGCATTTGGACCGTCCAGGGAGCTGGAGCGGATCGGGGACCGGATTCGCAAAAACAGTTAGACGCGCGTCGGCCCGGGCGAACTGTTCAGCCGTCGGTTCGCCGTGGTTGCGGTGTTACGCAAAGGCTGACGGGCCCGGCGCCTACGGGCCACCGCGTTGCGGGCGCCTATCGGTGTCCCTTCTTTTTTTCGTCTGAACCTGGCAGCCGGCTGCACAGGTCCCTGACTAGGTTGCTGACCCAGTTGCGATCATCGTTGCTGAGCCGTTCCAGCTGTGCGGTGATGTCGGCGCTGACGTCGACGGCCCGGTCCGAACTGCGTCCCAGGAGCGTGGAAACGGGGATTTGGTAGAGCTCGGCCAGTGCAATCAGGCGGGGTATGGTCGGCCAGTTTGCGCCGCGTTCAAAGCGGCTGACGGTCTCGACAAACACACCCAGATGCTCCGCCACTTGCTCCTGCGTCAGATGCGCATTGCTGCGAGCCGCCGCGAGCGCGCGTCCCAGATGTTTTGCGTTTTTCCGATCTTCGACCACAGCCAAGAGTCACCATTCAATGTTGTCTTCCAACATCGAATGGTCTCTGTAACCTGACCATCTGGTAACATCGCTTTATGTTGGTGCGCAACACATGCTGATGTCTTGGTGGTCCCTGTCCTGCGGATCGCCTGTCAACGGAAGGAAAAGGAATGCTGTTCACGGACGCAAAGTGGGCCGAATCGAGTGATTTTCGAAAAGCAATTGCGAAGCCTTACCAGCCCTGGTGCTGTGTAGGCTGGACGGATGAAGCCGTCTGTTTCTGGGTTTTTCCGGATCACGCGTCAAATCTGGCAGGCGAACTGCCTGATGGGCTGCTCGTTGCAGGCCCCCACGTGCTGCTGGACGTCATTGGCCAGATGGCCCCCACGACTTTCTCTGTGTACGTGATGCAGGTAGGTATAGAGGGTCGGCCTGTCGCCCTGCAGCAGGTGACGGGACTGTGGTCCCAGCCCGGCGTCAATGGATTGCCGCCAGATTACTGGTACAGGACAGACGAGGGCGATCTGGTGCCGTGCTCGCGGTTCCAGCAGCATGTGCCTGGCGACGCGCCGCTGGAGCTTGCCTTTGGTCCTGAGGGGCTCGGCTGCAGCGATGCAGACCGGGTTGCCGTCTGAGCGGCGAGGGGCTGACGTGACGGGCACGGCCCATCCGCTCCAGATTCTGATGGATTTCGCGCCACGCGGCGAACCGGTGGACACGGCCTTCATGGGCCAGTATGCGATAACGGCAGCAGACGTCTCGACCTTGGTGACAGACGGATGGCTGCGATTATTGTCTGGGAATGCCTACCTGTTGCGGGGCGACTCGCCAACCGTGGACGGTACGGTCGCCTTTCTTTGCCGGCGGGTTCCCGGCCTGCACATCAGCGGGAAGGCGGCTCTGGACATGCGTGGCATCCGCCATCAGGTGTACGCCCGACCCCGCGTCAACCTGTGGGGCGATGTGCCCTACGAGTTTCCGGACTGGGCGAGCGACGTACTGTGTCTGACCTACGAGCACGAACGGCTTTTCGATGAAAAGCTGGGCGCGGGTTTTGCCATCTCGGCCTTGCCCGGACGGAATCCGAGGGTGCCCGTGTCAGCAGTCGAGCGCGCTGTCCTCGAGTACCTTGCCGGCTCGGTGCAGATCGAAAGGATGCGCGAGGACAATGCCAATCTCGTCGGGATGATGCGCAACGTGCGGCTGCCGGTGCTGCAGGAACTTGCAGATCACTGCTTGCGTCGAGACGTCGTTGGGGGGCTGAAGTTCATAGGCGAGGAAGCGGGCTTCAAATGGGCGGGGCAGCTTGAATGTTGATGTACTTCTCACGGTAAAGCGACACAGGCGTGCGCGGTCCCTGTCCGACTCGACCTGCGCATGCGTACGTGGCTGTCGCATGAGTCGAGCACGGATCCGGATGCACGACTGTTCAAGAAGAGCAGAAAGAGTCCAGCCATTCTGTGCTACCACGGGCACATCCTGATGGAGAACCGCTCGGGGCTGGTGGTCGGCGCTGTGGCCAGTCATGCGGACGGCTTCGCTGAGCGTTCGAACGCATTGCGGTTGCTTGACTGCGTGCCCGGTAGCCATGCAAAGACCGTCGGCGCTGATAAGGCTTACGACACCCGCGATTTCGTGAGCGATGGTCGGGCTCGTAACGTGACGCCGCATGTCGCCCGTAACGACGATCGCCAAGGCGGTAGTGCAATCGATGGCCGCACTTCGCGGCATACGGGCTACCGGATAAGCCAGGTCAACCGGAAACGAATCGAGGAACATTTCGGCTGGGGTAAGACTATCGGACGGATACGGCAAACGGTCTATCGCGGCATCCGGCGAGTTGACCAGCACTTCAAGCTGACGATGATTGCGAGCAATCTGACCCGCTTGGCGCGAATGCCTGGGATGGGGTCGCAAGGAGCGACGCGATGAGCCACTACGGCGTGAGGACTGTATCGCGCAGGACCTGCGCGCATGCGCACTGCCTGCCAAAACCGCCTGGCAAGTCCGGAATTCAGCAGCAAATCGCATGCGCAAACCTCTTGAACACTGCTTCGGTCGTCATGACGGGGCGCTTTTCAACAGCCTGCTAGAGAATGAAAGGGACTTCCCCGTCCCGAGGCTGCGGCGGAAGCCGCGAGTCGGCATCAATGTGCCAGGATGAAGTTGCGAACGTTCATCGACACCAGCGAGAGGGGAAGTCCATGCCTATTGTCACTATCGGGATCGATCTTGCCAAGAATGTATTCGCCGTTCACGGTGTGGGCGAGACCGGCAAAGCGATCCTGATCAAGCCGCATGTGCCGCGCGCGGCAAGAACGATGCGGCCGATGTTGCTGCGATCTGCGAAGCAGTGACGCGCCCGAGCATGCGTTTCGTGCCGCTGAAGGACGAACATCAGCAGGCAACGCTTTGCCTGCATCGGACACGACAAGGTTTCGTCGAAGAAAGGACAGCGACTTACAACCGGTTGCGAGGCCTGCTCTCGGAATTCGGCGTGGTGCTGCCACACAGCCCGGAGAAGCTGCGCCGGCGACATCACGGAACATCTGGACACATTGCCTGGCTGGGCGAAGCGCACTATCAGCGATCTGCTCGAGCATGCCGGCAAACTTGAAGAACGCCTGGTCGAATACGATCGTGCGATCGCCGAGATCGCGCGAGAGGATGCGCGTAGCAAGAGGCTAATGCAGTTGCGTGGCATCGGCCCAGCCACGGCAAGTGCGTTGCTGGCCAGTATCGGTGCCGGGCACGACTTCAGGAACGGCCGACAGGTAGCGGCATGGATCGGACTTACGCCCGGTCAATACAGTAGTGGCGGTAAGGCGCGGCTGGGCAGCATTACGAAGGCGGGCGACGCGTATCTGCGCGGCCTACTGGTCAACGGTGCGCGCGCCGTTATTGCAAATCTCGGCCAGAAACGGATCGCTTCAGCGGTGGGCTCGAACCCTGGTCGAGCGCCGGGGCTACTGGCGAGCAGCTGTTGCAATCGCAGCAAAGAACGCAAGATTGGCGTGGGCCATGCTGAAGTATGGCCATAACTTCAAGCTCGAACCAGTTGCAGACTGAGTTCGATTCGGGTCTATCGATCAACCGGCAACCGGACAGGAGCGCGAACATGATGAGCACATAGAATCGAACACTTTGCACTGCCAGCGGTGATGTGAAGCGGGTTGGACCCGCGCGGGGCATACCTGGCTAACACGGCGGGGATATCCAGTCCCGGCTAGAGAATGAGGCCTCCGCGCGCGTCTTTCATCAGGGTCCGGGCCATGAGCCCAACATGACCGGTTGTAGAACTGCAGTCCTTCACCTTCTCATATGCACGGCGCGGCATTGCAGTACGTATCAACAGCGAACTTCGTTTGAGCTTGTACTCAACGGGAGCCCTTGTAGCGTGTTAGTAACTGCGAAGTACTGGCACCGCGTGAACGAGCATAAGCATGGCGAAGACCATGAAATGAAGCCCGGCAAGAGTTTCAGGTATTCGTTCATGTCTCGCGCGAGGCGGCGGAAGCGGTTGAGCCAGCCCAAGCTGCGCTCGACCACCCATCGCCGGGGCAGCAACACAAAACCCTTCTTTGCTTCCTGCAGTTTGATCACTTGCAGGGCAATTACTACACCGCTGACAAGTTGACGGCGAATACGCCGCGCTTTACGCCGTTTTTTGAGCCGGTTACACGTACCCAACAAGCTGGACACCGGCTTGACTTTGTTCAACTCCTTGCCGCTAACTTGATCGTGCACAGATCTCCCCATGCAGATTTGAGTCACAGAGGTACCGGTGGTCCCTGCTGCGGGGCACGGCATTACCACCGTAGCCAGTGATGCCTGTCGGATTTCGGCGCGGCAAGCCGCTCCGGGTGGCGAGTCAGCGCCCGCGCATCACACATGCACCGGAATTCGAAAAAAAAGCGATAACAACGTTGAGAGCCGGAGCAATGAACCTTTCGAAGTCTGGATAGCAGCGGCGATCGGGCCTACAGTGTCGAATTAGACGCCATCGGTGTAGCCGGTGTTCGAACTGTGGCAGTATTCCATACTGCTGGTAACATCCGTGCGTTTAAATCTGATCGCTACCTTGGTCGGCCGTGTATTCCATACCAATGAGAGACATCTCAAGGACGACATCCCTCCTATGCAAGAGACGGATGCAACCGAACAAACGCAAGCAGTGTTTCTCGAAATCGCGATGCTGCTGGACTTTGCATGTCGTCACGCGTGACGAGATGCAGGGGCGCATGGAACGCCTGATCCCCCGAGACGCGGCAATAGCACACGCTTTCCTGGTGATAACGCGCCATCGACGCAGGCACGAGTGATACTCCGCCGCCTGCCGCGACGAGGTTGATCGCAGTCACCATGCGCGGCACTTCATCGACGACTCGCGGCTCGAAACCTTTCGACTGGCACGCACGGATAAAGTCCGCATACATACCGGGCGCGCCGGGGCGGCGTACGAAGATGAACGACTCATTGACAAGCCGTTCCAGCGGTATCGCCCGCGAGCTGATGAGCCTGTGACCGACAGGCAGAACCAGCAACATACCTTCTTCCGCTAGCAGTTCGAATCGTAATCCGGCGGGCATATCGACAGCTTTGCGCAGAATCGCTGCATCTGCTCGATCGTGTAACATCATTTCGATGATTTCCGCCGCGTTCACCTCAGTCATTTCAATAGCGATTTCCTGATACGTGTCGCGAAAGTTGCGTATCGCAGTGGGCGTGAGCGGGTGAAACGCAGCCGAGCTCGTCAACGCGACACGAACTGTCCCCACCTGGCCCTGAGCTATGCGGCGAGCCTGCGTGACCGCGCGCTCGAGATCGTGCATCAAGGCACGTGCGCTGGAGGCGAAAGCCTCTCCCGCATTTGTCAGCGCGACGCCGCGCGGCTGCCGCACGAATAGCGCGAATCCAAGCTCCTGTTCTAGCTCCTGAATCTGCAACGACAATGGCGGCTGCTGGATATGAAGCCGCGCGGCGGCGCGTGTCAACTGGCCTTCTTCGGCAACGGCAAGAAAATAGCGCAGGTGTCTGAGTTCCATCGCTGTACCGGTATATGCAGGGAATATGGCAAACAAGTCTGATATGTATTTTACATTGGCCCGATCGGCACGTACTCTGCATGAAGAAGCAACGAACGATTAAGGAGACACATGCAATCCGCGCTACATGCGGTCATGCCCAACAACGATGTTCGGCCACTAAGCCGCTCGCAAGTGCGCCGCGCAGTACTTGCGTCCGTCATTGGGAATGGCCTCGAATGGTTCGATTTTCTGATCTACGGGTATTTTGCGAAGACGATTTCGCAGGTCTTTTTCCCGGTCGGCAACGGTTTCTGGTCGCTGACATTGACGCTCGCGACGTTTGCAATCGGCTTTGTGGTGAGGCCGCTCGGCGGCATCGTGATCGGCGCATGTGCGGACCGTTACGGACGGCGCAAGACGCTCTCGCTGCTGATTTTGCTGATGGCACTCAGCACGTTGATGATGGGGCTGACGCCGGGTTATGCGACGCTCGGCATTGCTGCGCCGCTGCTCGTGCTGATCGCGCGCATTCTGCAAGGCCTGTCCGTGGGCGGCGAGTTTGCGACCGCCGCTGCGATGTTGACGGAATATGCTCCGCCCGGACGCAAAATGTTCTTCGGCAGTTTCCAGATGACGTCGCAGGCGGTTGCGCTATTGCTGTCGTCGATGTGCGCTTTTCTGCTGACCACCCATCTGTCGCATGATGCGCTCGTGTCCTGGGGCTGGCGCGCGCCGTTTCTGCTGGGCGCATTGGTCGGTCCTGTCGGGTTCTATGTCCGTCACAAGGTTGCCGAGTCACCGGAGTTTGTGCATCTGCGCGAGCGACTCGGACACGCGCCGCGTCAGTCGCTGCGCATCTTCTTTCGCGAGCGCGGCGACGCGGCGCTGTGTGCGATGGGCGTGATCATCGTCGGCGCCGCGACGAATTATCTGTGGCATTCGTATATGCCGCTTTATGTCGAGCATCAGCTTCATCTGCCGCTGAAGAACGCACTGTTCGGTACGGCTGTTTCGGGGCTGATCGGCATCGTCGGTTATCCGCTTGCGGGACGGCTGGCCGATCGCTTTGGCGCTTATCGTCTGTTTTTTCCAGTGACTATCGGTTGGGTCTGCGCCGCGTATCCGCTATTTGCATGGGTGCTCGCCGCGCCGACGCCAGAGCGCGTATTTGCCGCGCAGATGATTGCCACAGTCGTGCTGAGTCTCATGTCTGGCGCGCATCCCGGTATGCTGACACAGCTCTTTCCGACTGCCACGCGTTCAACGGGCGTCGCCCTGTCGTACAACGTCGCCGTTACGCTGTTCGGTGGACTCGCGCCGCTCACGGTATCGACGTTAATCGACGTGACCGGGTCGCGAATCGTACCGGCCTGGTATCTGATTTTCGCGGGCATCGTGTCGCTGCTGCTTGTGGGTCTGACGGCTTCCGGGCGCCGTTTGTGTCGACAGCCTGATCTGTGGCCGGGCGAGGGCCTATGAGCATCGCGTTGAATGCCGTCGTGAGCGATGCGAGGCCGCGCAATGAACGGGCGGTAGGGGTGATCGGCACGGAAAGGCTGTATGTATCGACGTCGCGCGGCAGTGGTAGTGTGCCGGTTTTCATGGGCGGCAGCAGCACGCTGGGGACTGTCACGCAGATCGTCGTGATGCTGCATGGACGGTTGCGCGATGCCGATGCCTATATCCGTTCGATACAACGGGCGCTTGCCGCGTCGTCCGTCAATGCGAACGAGGTCATGCTCCTCGTGCCGCAGTTTCTGGCGACGGCGGATGTCGAACATTATCGTTTGACGGACGACTGTCTGCATTGGGAGTGGACATCGTGGATGGGTGGCCTCGATGCCGTCGGCCCAGCACCGCTCAGTTCGTTCGATGTGCTCGATGCGCTGATCGATCGCTACCCACTTGAGTTGCCGCAGTTGCGGGAGATCGTCGTCGCGGGGCACTCAGGCGGGGCGCAGGTCGCGCATCGTCACGCGATACTGAGCGATGCGGCGGGTCGTTGCAAGGCGCGTGGCGTGAAGGTGCGCTATGTGATCGCGAATCCTTCGTCGTATGTGTATTTCGATGCAGCGCGGCCGCAGCGCGACGGCGGGCTGCAATTGATCGATCCACGCGCTTGCCCCGGTTTCAACGACTGGAAATACGGCACTGAAAGGTTGCCGCGATACGCGCAGGGCGTCGATGCACGAACGCTCGAACAGCGCTACGTCGATCAGGAGGTGACTTATCTGCTCGGCACAGGCGATGACGATCCGGCGCACCCGGCGCTCGACATATCGTGTGCAGCGATGACGCAAGGGCCGCAACGGCTCGCCCGAGGCCGCGCTTATTTCGCGTATTTGCGCGGTCGTCATCCGCAGTTGCAGCACGTACTGCAAGAAGTGGAGGGCGCTTCGCATAGTGGCGATGCAATGTTCGTGTCACATGCCGGCGTGCGGGCGTTGTTCGGTGCCTCCGCGTGGCTCGTGGACGCGTACACGCAAGCAGAAGGCAGCGCGACAGAGTAGCAATCCGGCTCCGGCCGATTAGCACAGTAGCCAATCAATCTTTCAGGAGACGACGATGACCAGCGGACGTGGGGTGGGCGCTTGTCCTCAGCTTTTGCATCAGCGCCTGTGGGGGTGGTAACGGCCGGAGTACTGCCGCCGGCACATCGACATCGACGCCCACGGCGGCGGCGCAATGCAGCGCCCTGAGCGGGCTCGTCGTTCCCGAATCGGCGATTGGCGTGCCGACCAGCGGCGCCACGGTCACGAGTGCGACTCTTGTTGAGACCGACGGCGAATACTGCCAGGTGAACGGTGCGATTTCGCCCGTCGATACTACTGCGCCCGAGATCAACTTTCAGGTCAATCTGCCGACCAACTGGAACCACAAGGCGCTGCATTATGGCGGCGGTGGCTTCGACGGCACGCTGGTCACAGGCGTCGATTCGCTTGATATGGCGCCGGCCGGCACGCCGACGCCGTTGGCCAGCGGCTACGCAACCTTCGGCGATGACTCGGGCCACCAGAGCGCAAGCATCACAGACGGCAAGTTCGCGGCCAACGATGAGTCGCTCGCCAACTATGGCGGCTTGAGCCTCAAGAAGACGCACGACGTCGCGATGTTGTTGATAGGCAAGCGCTATGCTAGCGCGCCGTCTAAGACCTATTTCTTCGGCAGTTCGACCGGTGGCCGCGACGGACTAAGCGAGGCGCAGCGCTGGCCCCGCCGACTATGACGGTATCGTAGTGAATAGACCTGCACTCAATTACACCGGCTTGCGGCTCAGTAATGTCGCGCTGGGACGCGCGCTCTATCTGAACAACGGCGCCGGCTGGCTCGATGTGGCGAAGACGGTGCTGCTGCAAAACGCTGTGATGACCGCCTGTGATACGCTCGACGGCGTCGCCGACGGCATCGTGTCAAACGTGGCCGCCTGCAAGGCGCAATCGGCGCACGTGCTCGCATCTGTGCGCTTTGCGAACGGCGTGGATACCGGCGACACCTGTCTCTCCGACGCGCAGATTGCGACCGTCCAGACGATCGCCGCGCCAATGCAGTTGCCGTATTCGCTTGCCAATGGCGTGACACAGTATGCTGGATACAATATCCTTGCAGGGTCGGTTTTTGCTGGACCCTACACCACGCGCGATCTAGGCGAATCCCCAGTGCCTTCTAATCCGGCCGGCAAGAAGGACGCAAATCAATGGGTCACGGGCGATCAATGGGTCAAGTACTTCGTCGCGCGCGTGCCCACTTTCAATTCACTAACTTTCGATCCTTCGAATCCCGGCACGTATCAGTCGCGGGTGCAGGCCGTGTCGACGCTGACGGATGCGACCAGTACAGACCTGAGCGCGTACCTTGCGAGAGGCGGCAAACTCATCATGACGCACGACCTCGCCGATGAGATCGTCAGCACGGATTCGAGCACCGACTACTACAACGGGTTAGTGCAGCGCTTCGGCCAAGGCACCGTAGATGGTTTCGTGCGTTTCTATCTGATGCCCGGTGTCGGCCATGGCACAGGCCCATTGCACCCCACCATCGATGCGCTCTCGGCACTCGATCAATGGGTGGAGAACGGAGTCGCGCCTGGTACGCTCACTATCACAGATCTGAACACGGCGACGCTCGGAAGGACCCGTCCGTTGTGCCGGTATCCGCTGTGGCCGCGATACATGGGCGGTGACGCGAACTCCGCCGCGAGTTTTGCCTGCGTGAACGCCTAATCAGGCAAAGATGAAGGCGCCCGTGGTAGTAAACGAGTCACCTCGGTGCATGGATGTTATCCAATGAAACGATGTGGGCTAGGCGGTCGAACGATGCTCGTCGTTGGTCGGGCTATCGGGAAGCTCTAGCCCATTTTGTACTGGCGCTCGTACATAAGGTTGAACTCCGCGATTACTGGGACGAACGCGTTTCCATCGCAAACCTCGCACGCCGCGGGGTCATGTTGGAGGCTCATTTTTGCCGCCCCTTTTCCGGAAAATTTAGTCTTCCGCCGCATCGCGATCAGATGGTCCTGCGAGTTGCCACACGCAGTCTCTGTTGAAACTTGTACCCCGATTTCCCACGTGGCTGCTTCAGGTGGTTTTGCCAACGTAAGTCATCGAGGGACGCCGTTTGAGGCCTATTTTACGGCGTGACTCGTGTTGGGCTCGCCAGTACGGCGCCATCCCAATTGGCAAACGAAAATTCGAACTTGCACCGAATTCAACGCATAATAGTACTATTATAGTAGTATTGACATATCTGCGACCCAAATCGAAGACACCAATCGCCCGCGGTAGAAGGTTGCTTCAACCAATGGAGTAGAGATGAAACCAGTCAAAGTATCACCAGCAGTCCTCGTAACGGGAGCAACGGGGCGACAGGGCGGTACTGGCCGAGTTGTTCTCGAAGAACTAGTGGCAGCGGGAAAGACAGTACGCGCGCTCGTCAGGGTCATCGACGATCGAGCCGAGCACATCAGAAAGCTCGGGGCAGAAGTGGTTGTCGGTGACTTTGCCGATTATGCTAGCCTTAACCGAGCTCTCGAGGGAGTGGCCTCCGCCTATTTTTGCTACCCGGTGGGAAGCGGCATCGTCGAAGCCGCGGGCCTTTTTGCGTCAGCCGCGAGGAACCAAGGCGTCAGCAGGGTTGTGGACTTGTCACTCGGCACATCTCGTCCTGACAGTCCAAGCCCCCAAGGGCGTGCGCAATGGGTCGCGGAACAGATCTTTGAATGGTCAGGCATCCGGAGCATGCATCTCCGCATTGCGGCCTTCTTTATGGAGAACATTTGCTACATCGACGGAATAACCATTCGAACAGAGGGCGAAATCCGCAATGCGTTCGGTACACTTCCGCTGCCTTGGGTGTCTAGTGTTGATGTGGGACGGGTGGCAGCGAGGTTACTGCTTGATCTCGATGCGGTCGCCGGCACGGTGGTAACGTTAGGTGGCGTCGAACAACTCAGCTATCCAGATATAGTTGACGCGATTTCTGCTGTGACAGGCAGCACCGTTAGGTATCGCGAGCTCTTACCTGACGAATGGAGACTTGAATTAATAGAGAGATCGCGAGCGCGCGGAAACGAAAACACACGGGGCGCTGATCATCTGGTCGCACAGGCCGTTGCGCTGCGAGGGCGGCCCCCAATCAATGCAACTGACGACGTCAAAATGTTTCTTGGTGAAAAAACAACTTGTTTCCGGAAATTCATTAGTTGTCGACGCGCAGAACTAACGCCCGATGCCGCGTGAATCCGTGGCTCGCGTTCCGGGCAACAGGCCTAGGAGTGGCGGACCAAATTCTTGATGAATGCGCACATCTGCGCGACCGTACTTGAGCGCTGCGCGTTGCTGTTCGCGTGGAGAGAAGTAGTCGATGCGGCTCGGGCGCCCGCAACACCGTCCAGCCGCTCGACCTGCGTACAATCCGGGTAAGCTGAGGCCCGACTTTGCCGCGTCATACCCAGTCGCGTGATGACCACAGATTAGCCTCGCCGCCAAATACTTCCGAACATTCCCTGTGGACAAACTGCTAGTTGTCGACGACCCGATGTTCAGCGCCTTGCACACTGCTCAAGAAAAGGATTTGCGGATGCTGTCGCTGATCGCGGCTACGGCAATGCCCCACAGAGCAAGGCATGTGCAAATTCCAGCATCGCAGTGATACTGCCAAAGTCTGGAATGTCAATCGTGAAAGCCCATGGTCAATTTGCCCCGCCCGACCTTATCTTCGTGGTATTGGTGGGCATCGTGGTTCAAAACTCCCAGAGTCTGATACATCGAACGGCTGCCTGCGTATGGTCGGACGCCGTCATCGTTTTGGTCTTCGAGGGTGATCGACCATGGCTCACACGCGTGTGCGACCTATTTCTTGCTACGGGGAAAATCCCAGTTAGAAGACAAGCTGTATCGTTCTGAGAGATTCCTATGTGTTGCCCGAGGTGACGGAGTACATGAAACGTCCAGATTTCAGGCATTTTCGGACAGGGCAGCCCGTTGGACGTGCTCGGAAATCAAGTCGTGGATTTGCCGGTTGTGGGCGAATGATGATGCGCGATGATTAGTCTAAGGCGAAGCCTTTGTGGTATGACGGTTTCGGCCAGGTTGCGCCTGCCTCAAACTTCCGGAGACCGTGGGATTGCACAGTAGTTTGTTTTGCGCGGAGCGCTGGCAGTCATGGCGTCGAAGACGCCTTCTCGCTGGCCGAAGGCCAGCGCTTCCTTTGGAAACGGTTTTCCCGCCAAAGAAAAAGCAAACATATCAACGTAGACTTTGAAAGAGGAGAAGTTTTTGATATTTATAGAAACCCGTTTTAGCCTTGATAAGACCGTATAAGTATTTGTTCGGAATCTGGTCATGGCCGCTCCGTCGGGCCATCCAGCATGGCGGACACTTTCAGCACAGGAAGTGCCGTTTCATTCTCCTATGCGGCCGTTCAACGCACGCTTCCCTCCAGCTTTCAGCCTTGCAAATAACCATTGTCAGGTCACGTGACCTGACAATGGGCTGCCGATGCCGTGGCGGCGATTGACCGCAGTCACTGAGCGTGAAACCGATGGCGGCGACGTCGCCCGCCATGATGCCGTTGAGCGACGCCGGGCTGCGTACCTCGTCTCTTCAGTGCAAATTCGGTACTGCAAATACACGAATCTCGAATACTTGATATCAAAAACGTAATCTGGAATAAAGCGCTTCCGTAATCCTATGCCGATAGCATGACTCGAAGTGCCGAGGCCAGTCAAAACGCGGGCAGTGAACGGGGATTCCGCAGTCGGCGCGTGATACGAAAGGTAAAATTCTAGATGAGCATTGGTAAGCGGTTGGCAGCGACATTTTCTGTGCTTTTGCTATTGATTCTCGGGCTCGTCGTAGCCGTGAATCGACAAAT
Source organism: Paraburkholderia sp. XV (assembly GCF_020177535.1). Lineage (NCBI taxonomy): Bacteria > Pseudomonadati > Pseudomonadota > Betaproteobacteria > Burkholderiales > Burkholderiaceae > Paraburkholderia > Paraburkholderia sp. XV. Next base: position 28,016 of record NZ_JAGUUD010000007.1, read on the forward strand.
GGCAGATATGAACGAAGCAATGAGTTCAATTGTCCACGACCATCAGGAAAAGCAACGCGCTATCGGAAAAGTCAAGGAAGAAACCTACAAGATCAGTTTGATGGCTTATGAGGCCGTCGACGATGCGTCGAACTCTGCGGGCGCGTCCTCAAGCATCGCCGTCATTCAGAATACTATTCGGAACGCAGGGGTCGAAGTGCGTCAGTTGCAGTCGAAGTTTTATGGCGGCCCTGACGATTCCGCTTTGTATGCCTTCGAGGAATCAAGAAGGAAATACGACGCCGCCTTGCAGCCGATTCTGCAGCAGCTTACCGGCCAGCAGGTGCTAGCATCCACAGTTCAAGTCGTTGCGATCGAACCATTACAAAGCGCCCTTCTCGCTTCGCTTGACCAACTTTCGGACCACGAGCAACGCGCTACTGCGCTTGCGGAAGGTCGCGCCCGGCAAGCATATCATCATGCATTGACGGTTCTTTGGGGCTGCGCGGCTTTGGCGCTCATAGTTTCGCTATCTTTTGGCGTTATAGTCACGCGCTCTATTGTGATTCCGCTAAGAATGGTTGTAGCCGGCGCCGATGCCTTGGCCACGGGCGACGTGAGCTTCCAACTCCGTGAAACCGGCGAAGACGAAATTTCGGCTCTTTCAGGGGCATTAAACCGAGCCGTTCGGTCTCTTGCGAGCATCGTTCATGACGTTAAGCTTGCCAGCGAATCGATTGCCACAGTCACAAACCAGTTATCTGTCGGATATACAAGCCTCGCGCAGCGTACTGAGCAGCAGGCAGCGGCGTTGCAACAAACATCGGCGACGATCGAACATCTGTCCGACGCTGTGCGTCGAAATTCCGCGCATGCCGAGCAGGTGAGCCTCTCGATGAAGCAAACGACGGCAATAGCCGACCGCGGGGAGGAGCAGACGGCGCTTTCTGTCCGGACGATGCATGAGATTGCAGAGGGCTCATCGCGCATCACTGAGATTGTCAGCCTGATAGAGAGCATTGCGTTCCAGACCAACCTGCTTGCATTAAACGCCGCAATAGAGGCGGCACGCGCAGGGGCGCACGGTCGGGGCTTTGCGGTTGTTTCTGGCGAAGTGAGGATGCTCGCTCAACGCACTGGCGACGCTGCCAAAAGGATCAAAGATATGATTAGCACTTCCGTTGAGGCCGTTAATGCCGGTTCGGCCAAAGCGCGTCAGACCGGCGAGACAATTAACGATGTCGTGCTTGCCGTCAAGGATGCGTCGCGCATCGTGAGCGCAATAGCCGAAGCATCGGCAGACCAGAGCGGTCGGATACAGGAAATTAACCAGGCGGTGTCTGAGATTGACGCAGTCACGCAACAGAACGCAGCGCTGGTAGAGGAGGCTGCCGCGGCAACGATTGCAATGGAACAGCAGGCGGAGTCATTACGCTTCGCTGTTGCGCGTTTCCGCGTTGTTTGACATGGGTCCGACCAGCGTGGTGGGCGTTAACCCGTTCAGCAGAGGGCTCAGGGCGCGTTTCGTCTCTGTCGTGACCTTCCTATTGATCTTCGTGCCGATTTGTGGCGCGGGATTGTCGTTCATCAAGCATCGCGAGCGGCAACATGAACTGGAAATCGCGAGTGACATCGGAAATGCGCTTACACAGCTCGTATCTGCGGTTGACAGGGACGGGAAAAGATTCGCATCTATGGCAGGGCTGCCCTGCTCAGACATCAGTCAACAATTGACGTTGTCCGAAAGAGTTGCCCCCTACGTTCGGGACGTCATTTTTGCAGACGGCGGTGAGGTATACTGTTCGCTTGTGGGCGGCAGTCTTCACTATCCTCTCGCCGAGTATCTAACGCCAAAAAGTGGTTCACCGAACATCGTGATCCGGCCGGGTACCCAACTCGTACCATCGCGTCCGGCCCTGATACTCTATCTCCGGCTTAAGGATCATTTCAGCGTTGGTCTGGTGGTAAGCGGTCTCTACGTCGACGACATTCTACTTGGGGCGAGGACAGGAGAAGCATCCGCTACTGTCTTTGATTCCGATAAGGCAGGCCTCACAAGTGATTCGCGTTTCATTGGTACGGTAAGTCAAACCGTACTCGAAGACGGGCAGTACGAGAGCCCAACAGGGTTGTTCTCTGTATATGCTCGGGCCGATGAAGGTTGGCGCACGCGTAACCGGGTCGCTATCGGGGCATTCTCCATTGCGATCGGATTCATGATGGGGACCGCGAGCGCCCGTGTCGCCGCTCGTCTAACGAGACCATCTGCTCGTTTGCTCAGAGCTGTACGGGCGGGTATCGAACGGGGGCACTTTCAGCCCTTCTATCAGCCGATAGTCGATATGAACACGGGTGATTGGCTAGGAGCGGAAGTGTTGGTTCGGTGGCTGCACCCGAAGTTCGGCATGATAACGCCTACTACATTTATCGAGGAGGTGGAGCGTTCGCCGCTGATCATCGATTTGACGAAGTGCCTGATGCAGCTTGCCTACGACGACTTCGGCGCACTCTCGCTACCGGCAAACTTCTATCTGGCCTTCAACATTTCGCCCTTCCATGCACAAACGAACGGATTTACTGAGGATCTCCTCCCAATGCTACGAGAGTCTCCGCCTGGCCTAGGGACGGTGATGGAATTCACCGAGCGTGGCATGCTCGAATCGGTCGAGTATCTTGATGTGACGCTCGACGCCTTCAGGAGCCTTGGCGTCAAGTTTGCGGTCGATGACTTCGGCACCTACGACAGCAACGTCGCGCTTCTCCAACGGTTCCCGTTTGATTACCTGAAGATAGATCGCAGATTCGTGCAGCGCCAGGACGAAGACGGTAAGCGCTTGTTAGAAGGCCTCGTATATCTCGGCCAGCAGGTGGATGTTCGGGTGGTCGCAGAGGGAGTTGAGTGCGAAGCGCAACGTCGATGGCTCGCACAAGTTGGCATTCCCCTCGGACAGGGCTATCTTTTCTGCAAGCCGCTCGCCTTCGCTGATTTCGCGCTAGCTCTGGCTGAGCAGCGCGTGATCCATGAAGAGGGATCGTCTTAGTCCGGGACTCAATGTAAGCGAACGTCGCTCAGTACTAGGCCTTCCACCGCGCGGCTGAGCGCTTCACGTGCCGGTGTGCTGCTCATTGAGGATGGCACGCGGCCTCGGACAGGAAGAGTCGCGGAGCTATATCAACCCGTTGCTGACGAACACCGCATCGGCGTTGTGCTGCAAGTCCCGTCTTCCGTGGCTCTGCGTGGGGACAGAGACTTGCAGTTTTGCGAATTGGAGAACCTGATCGAGAGTGCGCTGGAAAGTCGACGTTGTCTGGCGGAGTTGTGGTTCTCACTGTTGAGATGCAGTCTGACGCGTCTTTCTTGCTGTCGCGGGCACATCACACGGCATTGCGCCCCGCAGAACCAGTCCCGGTGTTGCAACGCTGCTACCGTAGCTTTGGGTCACATGTCAGGGAGACTGCACGCTATGGTCTCCGGGCTGGCTTTGTTGCCGCGATTGTTGGGGTACGTTACGCTGAAATTGGCATCTCGGATAACGGCCTCAATTGCGGAATTTGCGTATGTTTTCTGCATGGATTCCTGGCAGCAAGATGTCGTACGGTTTGATTAGATATATTAAAAATTGGCCTTCGACGTGGTGCGTGCAATGCCAAAGTCGCGTGATGCTCGACGTGACCGCATCCGAAGCGGCTGAAAATCTCTTTTGCACAACCCAGAAAAACGGTTGTCCGTGCAGTTTGCCCACATGCAAGATGAGAGAATCAAGCTATCCAGATCTATCGAAAGCTCCAAACGGGGCACGGCTCTCAATGTCCGAGCAGTCGCTGTCCTCGGTGACATCCCGATAAGAGCCGACTGGTGGCTGTTCCTAGGCGATCTGCGATTGCCCTACGACGCTTGCCTGCCCTGACAGGAGTATGCGGCACACACCTTCCCGGAAGTGGTAGCAGCTCGCAATGCTGGATCAGCAGCGCGAAGTTGCGTTTTTACCCAGTGTCAGTTTTGAGTCACCCGAAACTGATCGCACCGTGCGGCCGACGCTGCTGGAATTCATGAGGCACAAATGCGGCTTCTTTTGGTCGAAGAAAATAAAAACACTGCTGCAATGCTTGTTGAACAATTGCGTTGCCGCAGATACACCGTTGATTGGGCACAGGACGGACGTGCCGCTGAACTGTCGCTTAGCAATGGCGTCTACGATCTCGTTCTTCTGGAACTCGACGTTCCAAAACGCGGTGGATTCGAACTTCTTGGTCGATATCGGAAGTGCGGAGGTGAAGCCTCAGTAATTATTCTTACCGCACGGGATTCGGTGGACGATATCGTTTGCGCTCTCGACGCCGGCGCAGATGACTATTTAATCAAGCCGTGCGATATCAATGAGCTCGCGGCACGCGTGCGCGCAGTAATGAGGCGGAGAACCGTCCACAACAGATCGATCTTCGCTCATGGTCACTTGGTCCTTGATACGGTCGCACACGCAGTGACAAAAGCGGGCGTGCCGGTCAATCTGGTACCGAGAGAGTATGCGTTACTGCAAGCATTGATCGGACAGCCTGAACGAGTGTTCCGTCGTGCAGAACTGGAAGATACGCTATATGGATGGGGCGATGAGATTGGAAGTAATGCGATCGCAGTCTATATACATAATCTGAGATGCAAGCTCGGCGCCGAAGAGATTGTGACGGTCCGTGGGGTCGGATACCGACTCAGGACGGTCGCGGTTTGACGGACTTTGCCGTCGTGCGCCGCACGCCATGGATTGAAGAACGCTAGCTTGCGAGCGGATCGGGACGGTTCGTAACGGTCGCAGCAACGGTAAATAGAGCATTTGCCGACGCGACCGCCGTCATGTTCATAATTCGACGAACGATGGCCGCGAGAGTCAGGATACGCACGGACGGTCCATGCAGGAACGGACTGACAGTCACCCCCTCACCGCGGATTGTCTTCAGCAGGTTACGTGATTTTCGAGGCGCCGGCATTAAGATGAAGTGGAGGCGGTTGTGGTACTCGTCTTCCAGATCACAGACCAACGCGTCTGCGTCACCCAGACGCACCAGCGAAGGCGTTCGCCTGTGCATGGAACGACAGGCAGTCACTGACCACTGCGTGAAAACGGATCCTGAAAAGTTCAGTCATGAACTGCCACTACCATCATCGTTCGAAGGTGCACAAACCTGCTCATGCAGTTTGACTTCGCAGGTCAAATTGTCGTCCCGGCTGATAGGCGCGGCGCGCACGCCGCTAGCATGACTGCCTTTCATACTACGTCGCGGCGCGTGATGCCGTGTGGCGAGCCGCCGCTCCCGGAGCACGCGTCTGGGCCGCCCGGCGGTTGTCCCGATGGGCCTCGAGTAGATACGCCCCAAGTTCAGACGAGGGAAACTTCGCGACCATTGATGTGCCAGGGGTATTCACTGGTGAGGCTGGTATGCGGTGGTCGTAGCGGGACCGTTCTCAGGTGCTAACTCGGCGCGGTCCCATCCGCCTCCCAAGGCTTGCAGTAGATGAACGCTCGCGTCAAGCCGTCGGCCAGCGATTAGTTCTTCGTTGCGCTCATTTTGCAGCGCAATTGTCTGGGCTGTCACGACGTCCAGATAGCTTACGGCACCGGCGTGGTATCGATTCGTAGTCAGCTTTAGTGAAAGCTGGGCAGCCGTCGTTGCCCTTCGCTGGCTTAACGATTCGCTGGCGAGTGTGTCCAGCGTGGTGAGGTTATCGTCAACCTGCTGGAATGCCGTAAGAACGGTTTGGCGATAAGATGCCACGGCTGAATCGTATTGGGCATTTGCGTCCCTCAGCGTTGCGTTGCGACGCCCGCCGTCAAATAGAGTGCCTGCGAGTTGCGATCCCAGCGACCAAAACAGGCTGGGTGCGGTCAACCAAGGTGCGAAAAAGGTGCTTTCAAGACCTGCAAATGCAGACAATGTCAGGTCAGGGTAGAAGGCAGCATGCGCCAACCCAATCTGGGCATTTGCTGCGGCGACCCGCCGCTCCGCTGCAGCGATGTCTGGGCGACGCTCAAGCAGAATCGATGGGACGCTTGCCGGAATCGACGGAATCTCTTCTGGATCCACTCGCGGGGCGATAGAAAACGTCGAGGAAGGAACTCCAATTAGCGTGGCAATTGCATGCTGAAGCTGGTCACGTTGCACATCGATATCACTATCTGCAGTGCGCGCGCTTTCCAACTGCGTCTGCGCTTGTGCAACTGCCGACGCGTCAATGGCTCCGTTCGTAAGCTGTTGCTCCAAAATCCGAAGCGCGTCAGCGTAGGCCGTCACCGTATCGTCGAGGAGCTTTTTCTGACGATCGAATGAACGGAGATCAAAATAGTCAGTGGCCAACTGACTCGTAACGGAGAGTCTGACCGATTCCAGGTCTGCCTGGCTGGCTTGTGCATTGTCCTTTGCCTGCACGCTGGAATCTTTGACCCGGCCAAAGAGATCCGGCTCCCACGAGGCGGAAGCACCGACTGAGTAATCGGGAATCGTCTTGCCTGCGAGGGACCGCCCTACCACATTCTCCGATGTGCGATATCGCTGTTGGGCGATGCCAGCCGTGATGGTAGGTGCATAGCCCGCTCTTTGATAGTCAATCATCGAACGCGCGGCTTCCAGTTGCGCGATGGCACCTCGCACGGTCTGGTTTGAGACGTCCACGCGAGACTCAAGGCCATTGAGCGTGTCGTCATGGAAGATTTCCCACCATGGGCCACGCGGCGCGTTGTCGCCTGGCTTCGCATTGGACCAGCCAGGCGTGGCACTTGTCGTCGCAAAATGTTCCGGAACATCAGATTGAGGAACACTGTACTTAGGCAGCGTGGAGCACGCTGCGAGCCATGTAATGGAGCAGAGCATGGCAACCCTGCTGAGGGGATAAAAGCGCGAAGAGAACATAATCGAGCCCTATGCCTTTCCGTTGGCTGCTGCTTTCGACTGGATCCGGACAGTTTCCCCGTTCGCGATTGCGTCCCCCGGGTTATTGATTACGCGGTCCGTTGCGGCGACGCCAATCGCAACTTCAACGTAGGTGCCAAAATCGCGTCCGATAGTCACTTTGCGAAGCTCCACCTTGTTCTGGGCATCGACGACGGCGACTGTTACGCCGTCGGGCCGAAAGAGCAGTGCGCTGACGGGTAGCTGGAATGCAGGAGAAGTGGTCTTCAGGGCCACATGCACCTGAGCGTAGGAACCAGGCTTCAATGCACCATCAGCATTGTCGATGTCGACTTCGACATGCATCGTGCGGCTCACCGGGTCGATAGCATTTGAACTACGTGCGACAGTGCCTGCGAACCGGCGGCCCGGATACTGCTGCGTGCTAAGCCAGACTGAAGTTGCTGGAGATATCTCAGCGGAGTCGTCCTGGGGCACGTCGATGTACACCCTAAGTCGGTCGGTCTGTACGATATGGAAGAGTTCGCCCGGCATCGTTGCAAGTCCGGGCGTGCCGCCAGCCGTTACCAGAGCGCCGATCTGTACATTGCGAACAGTGATGATGCCACTGAATGGTGCGGTTACGGCCTGATATCCGACCAGCTCCTGAAGGCGGGCGACGTTTGCCTGCGCCGCTTGCAGCGTAGCCAGTTTCGCGGCCGCATCGCTCGTTTTCGAGTCTGCGTCCTGCTGTGCGACAGACTGTGTCTGCAACATCGCGTTCCACCGCTGAGCGGTAGTCTTCGAGAAGTTGTAGTTGGCCTGGGCGGTAGCTTCGTCTGCGCGGGCCTGTTTGAGTTCGGCGTCAAGCTCGGGCGTATCAATCTGTGCGAGTGTCTGGCCTGCCTTCACCTTTGCACCGATGTCGGCGAACCAGTGTTGGACGTATCCGCTGGTTCGCGCATAGATGGAAGCATCGGCCCACGGCGTTACCGATCCGGGGAGAAGCAGCTCCTGACTCGAAGGTGCCAGCGTGGGAGCAACGACCGACACCGTCAGTTCGCTTTGCATGTCGACTTGCGCCGCCTGTGCGCTGCGTGTCGCGATACGCGGAATAATCCCGATGGCAAGCAGCGCGATGGCAACGCAGCTAAGGCCAATGACCACCGCACGTCGGCGCTGATTCGCATGTTTTCTCGGCCTCTCTTCTGGGGTCCCACCAAGGTCTGGCGAAAGGTTCTCGTTCATTGAAAAGCTTCCTTTTAAGAATGCGTGGCAGCGTTGTCGAGCCTGTCAGCGCGCGACTCGCGGCGTTTTGCCAGCCAGCTGTGGGCCATGCCAAAGACGACGGGCACAAAGATAAGTGTCGATAACGTACCAATGGCCAGGCCACCGATAACCGCACGGCCCAATGGCGCGTTTTGTTCCCCACCGTCGCCAAGTCCGAGTGCCATCGGCAACATACCGATCAGCATTGCAAGCGCAGTCATTAAAACCGGCCGGAATCGATTAAATCCGGCATCGAGAGCGGCTGCCAGAGGAAGCATGCCTTTCGCGAGTGACTCCCGCGCCGTGTTGATGACCAGAATGCTGTTTGCTGTTGCGATGCCGATGCAAAGAATAGTTCCAGTCAACGCCGGCACGCTCAGCGTTGTTTGTGTCACGAACAGCATCCACGCAATTCCGGCCATGGAAGCCGGCAGACCACTGATGATGATGAGTGGATCAAGCCACGACTGGAAATTGACGACCATCAGGAGATAGACCAGTGCGATTGCAAAGACGAGACCAAACGCCAGGCCGCTAAATGATTCGCTCATCGACTGGACCTGGCCGCGCATCACGACCGACGACCCGGGCGGTAGCTGAGCACGTGCAGCGTCAACAAGTTTGGATACGTCGGTTGCGACCCCTCCAAGATCGCGTCCTTGTGTAGACGCGAAGATGTCAAGAACCGGTTGCACGTTGTAGTGCGAAACAACAGCCTGTTGCGTGCTCCGCGATGCCGTTCCCAACGTACCAAGCTGGTTCTGCGGGTTTGCGCTGGAGGGCGTCGTGACGGGAATGTTCGCAAGCGTTTGCAGAGAATGAATGTCGTACTGCGGAACTTGCGCCATCAGCGGGTAGCTCACGCCATTTTTCGGGTCAAGCCAGAAGTTGGGCGTAGTCTGAGAACTTCCTGACAGTGCGATCAGCAGGTTCTGTGCGACGTCCCGTTGCGTCAGCCCTGCCTGCATCGCCTTGGTCCGGTCGACGTTAAGGTTGATGGTTGGCTCGTCGCCTGGTTGCTGGATTCGCGCATCCACGAGGCCGCGCACGCCCCGCATTTCGCTGAGCAGGCGATTCGCAACAACGCGGTTCTCCTCGAGCTTGTTACCAACAATCTGAACGTCAATCGGGGCTGGCAACCCAAAGTTTAGAATCTGGCTAACGATGTCGGCAGGCAGAAATGCGAAGGTAACGCTCGGAAACGCGGTGGAGAGGGCGTTGCGCAGTTGTGCAACGTACTGTGCGGTTGGCTTGTGGTCCGGGGTCAGCGTGATGAGCACATCCGCATCTTCTGGACCAACAGGATCGGATGAGTCGTAGGTCAGATTGATACCGCTCACCGGTACACCGATGTTATCGAGGACAGCCGCCTGTTCGTTGCGCGGAATGACTGAGCGAATCTTCGCTTCGACCTCGTCAGTAATTCGAGCGGTCTCCTCAATCCGTGTGCCGGTTGGCGCGCGCAGATGCAGTCGAATTTCTCCCGTATCAACGCTTGGAAAGAAGTCGCGACCCGTGAAGGGCACGAGAACAAGTGATGCGAGACACACAGCAATCCAGACGACAACAAAGCGACGCCGGCTGGCAATAGCGCTGCTGAGCAGACCGTGATATCGCTCACGCATGCGCTCAAATCGGGCTTCGAAACCTGACTGGAACCGTGTCAGCGCCCCTGCGATGCCGCGCGCCGGCGGCGCGTCGGTGCCGCGTGCCCGCAACAGATACATGGCGAGGGTCGGGATTAGCGTGCGCGAGAAGAAGTACGACGCACACATTGCGAAGACGACCGCCTCTGCGAGTGGCACGAAAAGATATCGTGCTACGCCGGAGAGCAGGAACATCGGAACAAAGACGATGCAGATGGACAGCGTCGAGACGAAGGTCGGGACGGCGATTTCGCCGGAGCCGATAAGAATTGCGTCGTGCAGAGGTTCGCCGCGCTCCAGATGGTGCGTGATGTTCTCGATTGCGACGGTGGCGTCGTCAACGAGAATACCTACCGCAAGCGCCAATCCACCAAGCGTCATGATGTTGATCGTCTGGCCAAGTGCAGCCAGTGCAATGAGCGACGTCAGGACAGCAAGGGGAATTGAAACAGCAATAATAAGCGTGGCGCGCCAGCTACCGAGGAAAAGCAGGATCATGGCTGCCGTCAGGCATGCCGCAATCAGCGCTTCTCTAACCACGCCGGAGATCGCTGACTTCACGAACACCGACTGGTCGGAAAGAGGCGTGATTTTGAGAGCGCTCGGAAGGCCTGCTGCGATTTTGGGCAGCATGTTCTTGACCTGCTGGATGATGGTGAGAGTCGAGGCGCTACCAGTCTTTTCGACTGTAAGCAACGCGGCTCTCTTGCCATCGGCGCGCACCATGTTCGTCTGTGGAGCATAGCCGTCAATCACATGCGCGACGTCACGAACGTAGACGACATCGCCGTTTACGGTCTTGATAGGGAGATCGTTCAGAGCTGCAACGGTCTGCGTGCTACCGTTCATTTCGACGTTGTATTCGCGAGATCCGATCTTGGCCGTGCCGCCTGGCAGGATCAGGTTCTGGGCATTAACCGCATTGACGACGTCGATTGGAGCAAGGCCTTTGGCCTGCAACGCTTTCGGATCGAGCTGGACCATGATCTGGCGAATCTTGCCGCCATATGGGAGCGGAACCGCGGCACCTTGCACGGTTGCAAGTTGTGTGCGAACAAAGCTGTTGCCTAGGTCGTAGAGTGACTGTTCGGGCAACGTCGAACTCGACAGTCCCAATTGAAGAACCGGAACCGTTGACGCATTGTACGTGATGATGTTCGGCGGGAGCGTACCTGGCGGCAGAATGCGCAAGATCGACGCGGAGTTGGACGACGCTTCCGCTATCGCACGGTTGATGTCTGCGCCTGCGTGAAAGAAGACTTTCACTACTGAGACACCATTCAATGACTGAGACTCGATGTGCTCGATGTCGTCTACGTCCGACGTAAGCGCGCGCTCGTAGTTCGACGTTATCCGATGCGCCATATCCTCGGCTGAAAAGCCGTTGTACGTCCAAACGATACTGACAACGGGGATGTCGATATTCGGAAAGATGTCCGTGGGCGTGCGCAGTACAGCGAGAGGCCCGATGATGAACAGCAGGACGGCGAGAACAATGAAGGTATAAGGTCGTCGCAGCGCCAGGTTAACTATCCACATGATGCTCCCTAGATGTGTAACGCAATGCCTCGCGTTCGCTCTTTGGGCATTTAGCGAGGAAGTTGGGAGTATCCGGGCAGTGGATTTACCTGATTCTGACCTTGAGATTACAAATTTGACATCTTTGGCAATATAGCCGGTGGGTCGGTGGACAAGCGAGAAACCTGCTGGGCAGGGCTTTGTTCTGCTGCCGTCGTCTTTATCGGGCAGTTACCCCTAGACAGCACAGCCGTCTCCGGCGGGTGACGCCAGCCGATTGAATCCTGCACCGTCAAAATCGAAACCCGGTCGGCCTGCTCTGTTGAAAGCTGGCAATTCTATTCAAAGAAGCCCCCAATTATTTAGGCGGTAACTGCCCGATAATGGCGGCTGCCGTGGGACGTAGCCGCAACGTGGTGTTCTTCATGCATCGGTGGGCTTCCCCGCAGCCGGTCCCAAAGATGTCAGTTTCGTAATCTCCCGGCAAAGGTGCGGTAATCCTGCCCGACCCAGAATGCTACCGCCTCGCGCGAAAGGCTTTTCGCACTTGCCGGAGGACGCGCGGCACACGATTCGATTGCGTCTAACCTTGGCTCGGCTGCACCCGTGGAGGAGGCGAGCCTCAGAATGGAAAGCTTCATTTAAATGTCGAGAGAACGCGAACCGTCCGGTAGCCGAGCACGGACGAACTTTGCCCCGTTAGGCCTCGCCGCAATCTGTGCGGTCGTGGTTGCATCAGGCGTTATCTATTCCGGGGTATATAACGTTTCCGCTGCATCGGGGCACAACCCGGTCGTTGCCTGGGTGTTGCATGCGACGTACGAACAGTCACTGCACCGGCACGCGGTCGGGGCTGTCGTACCGGCAGACTTGATGGACGACTCGAACATCAGAGCTGGGGCTGAACTATATCGTTCGACCTGTGCTCAATGTCATGGAGCGCCCGGTGAGACGCTCAGCCCGGTCGGACAGGGAATCTTGCCACTGGCACCCAAGCTTCTCAGCGCGACTCGCCGAAACAATCCTCCCATCATGTTCTGGGTGATCAAGAACGGAGTGAAGATGACAGCGATGCCGGCGTTCGGAAAGACTTGGGACGACAAACAAATCTGGCAGATGACGGCGTTTCTGAACAAGGGCCGAGGCATTTCCGTCAAAGACTATGCGGCGCTTTCGGCGGGCGCTGGTGCGGCGAAATAGGGCGAGCTTGGCGCGGCGGGCGATTACGTAGCACAGGCAGCAGTGTTGTCTTACCGACCACCGCCGGGTGTGCGTTCTGCAGAACGGGGTTACATGGAACCTGAAAATTTGTCTCTAACGCTGCCACAGCGAAGCAGCGTCACTGAGGTCTTCCTGGCGTTTCTGAAGTTAGGCCTTACCAGTTTCGGTGGGCCGGTCGCACACATTGGCTACTTTCGTCGGGAGTTTGTTGAACGTCGCAGATGGTTAAGCGAAGTGACGTTTATCGACCTCCTGGGGCTCTGCCAGTTCCTTCCAGGTCCTGCAAGTAGCCAGCTTGGATTCTCTATCGGACTGGTCAGGTCTGGCTGGTTCGGGGCTGCGGCAGCATGGGTGGGATTTACGTTTCCATCTGTTCTGCTCATGCTTGCGTTCGCTATCTTGGCGCCCGACCTAGGGGGACCGTGGGGGCAAGGCCTTACCCATGGCCTGAAGCTGGTTGCTGTGGTCATCGTTAGCCAGGCTGTATGGGACATGGCACGAACGCTATGTTCAGATCACCGCCGGGCCGCCATAGCGCTCGTAGCGATGGTTATCGTCGGCGTTCTGACGACCGTTTATGCCCAACTTCTAGTGATTACGATTGGCGCGATCCTCGGATTGCTCATTTGCCGTGACCCTGTTCTGGAAGTAGTACGCGGGAACCTCGAACTGCGTGTGACTGTAAGTACACGCTCGGTCGGTTTGCTGGCGCTAACGGTTTTCGGCATTCTTTTTGTCTGCGCAGCCACACTCAACGTTGGGCAGCACGCTCTTGCTGCACGGATCTTCACTATCTTCTATCGCTCGGGTGCGCTTGTTTTCGGAGGCGGTCATGTTGTGCTGCCACTGTTGCAGCAGCGGACGGTCGCGACGGGGTGGGTGCCCGCAAACGAATTTTTAGCGGGATATGGTGCCGCGCAGATGATGCCTGGTCCGCTCTTTTCATTCGCGGGCTATCTCGGGTGGATTATGGGCGGCGTTAAGGGGCATTTGGGCGGGGCCTTGCTGGCTACTGTCGCCATTTTCCTTCCGGGCCTACTTCTCGTTGTCGCCGCCTTGCCTTTCTGGCAGCAATTGCGAAGGAGGCCCTCAATAGGCGCGATGCTTGCCGGTGTGAATGCGTCCGTCGTGGCACTTCTGGCGACGGCGCTTTATTCGCCGATCTGGACGAGCGCGGTCGCCACAGGAACCGATTTTGCAATTGCTTCGGTGGGTTTTGTGCTTATGATCCGCTGGAGGCTAGCACCGATTTACATTGTCGTCGGTTGTGCATGCGCTGGTATGCTTGAGTCGGTTTGCCGATAGCGGCGGCACGCTCATACTATGTCGTAAGATTCGAGCTGTGCCCCTTCAATGAATAGGTACGACTCTCGATTGTTTCAGCCGTGATTATGCACAGACACGCGAGCGCTTCATGGAAGTTACAAGCAAAGCGCGAGCTCTAACCGATCGCGTTCTTCACGCACTCAAAGGCCCTAATGGTGAGGAGCTATCGACTGACGCGGCATGGTTCGGTCCGAAGTCAGCGCGCAACTCAACGAGGCGGTAACTTGGATTAACGATGATGCTACGCAGAAGAACGCGGCGCTTGTCAAAAAGGAGGCGGCAGGTCTGCATCCCTCGACGACCAGACACGATCGCTGTGGACGACGCAGTAGCGACTTCTGGTTGTGCAGGGCGGACAATCGAGAGCGGCTTCCGGTTCGCAGTCCGCATGCGCGTTAAGTGTGCATATGCACGAAAACCTATACGAAGGTCTGGTTTCGGTTTTCCGCAACCATGGATACGATGACTCGAAGGCTGTATTGAATTCATAGAGCAAACAGAAACGAACTGATCAGGTCATCAAGTGACGAAGAAACCAGTGATATCAATCGTCGACGATGACGAATCGATTCGTATCGCGACCGCGAGCCTTGTTCGGTCGCTTGGATATTCGGCGAGGAGTTTTGCATCTGCAGAAGCGTTTCTCAACTCAGATGCGGCTAAGCGATCATGTTGCGTCATCTCTGACGTGCGAATGCCCAACATGAGTGGCCTCGAAATGGTTCGCCGTCTAAGGGCGCTTCCGTGCATGTTACCTGTGATCTTTGTAACGGGCCGAGACCCGGATGAAGTTCACCACACGGTGCTTTTGCTGGGAAACGCAACGACCTTGAGTAAACCACTCGTAGGGGATCGGTTGTCCGCCGCACTCGATACCGTCTTAGGTGCCTAACGAGTCCATCTGCGTCGGCGCAGCGGTGTGTGCTTTTGCCCACGTACAATCCGCCGCTGGGCGATCTGTCATGATCCGCCTGAACTAATTGCCGCTAGCAGTGACTTAATCTGCCCGGAAACGTCCGTTATAAGCGATTCGAAATGCAGTGAGTTGTCAGCGAACTGGACTCGCTCCATATCGAGATCTACGGTATTGCCGTCGAGCGCGGGTTGAACCGGTGTTCTGTACAGTAATGGGCCATAGTCGTCCGCCGAACCGCCCGTCGCTACAAGCTTGACGTGGCCCTGAATATGTCCCTGCTGTGTCACCGTCATACCGCCGCTGGCCTCGATAGTCGCAGTTGAAACAACAGGCAATGCAGCTTGGTTCGACGTGCTTGGTGAAGCAAACCGACTCTTCTCCTGCAGTGCATGGGCCAACGCGAAAGAAAAGTCGACGTCCCGAGCCTGGTAGCGAGGAGTGTCGGAATTGGCGAGGTTCGATGACAGCAATTCCTGCCTGTACGCACGGACATCGAGCGCCTGTTTGTCGAACTCGAACGCGGCATCGATCTTGTCTAACACGGTGAGCCTCTGAGCCTGAGAAGACCTGCTACGCGACACGCGTGGAACGAAAAGGAGCGGGCTGTCCTATCGTTGTCGCCTAAGCTGGTGAGCGAAGCAGGGAAAGGACGACATGGCACGAAAAGCAGTTTCCTTACAACGGGGTTTGCATGATGTCAGTGTAGGCGCTCACGAGCTTGTTTCGGATCTGCAACGATTCCTGAAACTTTATACCTGCTTTTGCACCGTCGATAACTGCATCGTTCAGTGAGACGTTGGGTGCTCCGAGCTGGAACGCCTGCATTTCACCGCGTGAGGCCGCCTGGCTTGCACTTATCTTGGCGAGCGATTGCTGTAAGAGCGTTGCGAAGTCAAGAGACCCGCTGGCTGCTGGATCCGGTTGCACGGGAGCTAACGTTGCTGGACCGGCCGCTTCCGCCGCAAGGTTTCGCAGTTGCTGCAAGGCTGATACAAACGGATTGATCTGCACCATACAGAATTTTCCACAAAGCATTAATCGGCGTCGGTGAAGCGCTAGATATCGCGGTGCACCGAGCGCCGCCGGACCTGTCAAGCATCAGAGGAAGGTGGCGGGTTTTCCAGCATTTTCGGCGAGCGAACATGAAGCCATCCGAGCAATTTGATTACAACTTTGTCATTTTTGCCGATTGTGTCCCGGCGATGCTTGCTCGCTTTGTCGTTCGGGTATGCTACGAAAACAGCCTTATGTGATCAAAAGAAGCTGGTGCTGCCGGTGTGTCGATTGGTTAGGTGGTCGGCGTTCAGCGTATGTCGAAAACTTTGGTTCGGTTCGGACACGATGTGCGCCTAAGGCCGATCGTACAGGTGCACGCTCGATTGATAGCGCCTGGCATCCGCTATATGGTCCGAACCGATCCATCAATCGGCCGATGTGCCGTTCTCAGGCAGGGCGAAGCCCGTTACATTCGAAGTTCCTGTCTGTTCGTAGTTATGACGAACGGCGTAGATCCTTTTGTTGCGTGCAATCGTTCTTTCGCTTGGGGGGTAGTCGTTGCGGGCAGATGGGAGCAGTCCTTGAGCCTCTGCCTGAATCAGCTCCTGCTCCACCTGTTCCCGCGTGACATAGGTGGTTTGGGCAAAGGCATGACCTGCGAAGCCGACGGCAAATGCAGCTAACATTAATTTGGCAGAGTACTTCATGGTTCTTTCCTTCGCGTAATTTTCGCGGCCTTTAGTGACGATGTTTCGGATTTGACCGGCACGCGTGAAGTCTCGTTGGTGCGACACCGGAATCGAGCGTTCCGTTGTTATTGGGCGTTGGCGGTGCTTTGACCGGGATTCCGGGTAGCGGAGACGGCTGCCGAGTGCGGCGAGTTGTGTTGGTCCAGCGCGGCAACTTTGACTTCTGCGTCCTGAATTGACTGCGGGTAGCTGAAGTCTTCGGCGACCGGCCGATATCCGACAGACTCTAACTTGGCAAGCTCGGATTGCACTTGCGCCCGAGTTGGTTCCCCGCTTTGGGGCTGGGCGAAGCAGACGAGCGGCGATAACAGTGTCGCGATTAAAAGGGCGGAGATTTGCTTTTTCATGGTCACTATCCTCACAGTTGCGGCGAACATATGATCGAGATCACAATTGAATCTTCTTGGATGCACCGATTTGCTCAGGTGTTGGGGGCTATTTTGTGCGCCACCGACTGTCGACAATCTGTCGCGTTGATTACAATTTTGATAACTACAAGAAAGGAGCAGCATGCAGAGGCGTCCAGACGGACGAGTGCGCAAAGAAAATTTTCAGATGGATCACCGGTGCCACCGGTATGGCGCGGAGTCTGGAGCGGTGTGTGTGAATCTAACGGCGATGAAGTCTCGGGACGGACCAGAAAATTCTTGACCGTCGCCGACAGAAAGGCAGCGATTGTAGCCTCGCGAACGGTCCGTGTCCTCGGCCCGTCGCTCGCGTAATCGTGCTAGAGCGTGTTAGGAACTTCTGAGTACCGGTACCGCGTGAACGAGCATAAGCATCGCGAAGACAACGAAATGAAGGCCGGCAAGGGTTTCGGGTAGCCGTTCATAGTCTCGCGCGAGGCGGCGGAATCGGTTGAGCCAGCCAAAGCTTCGCTCGACCACCCATCGCCGGGGAAGCAGTACAAAGCCCTTTTTTTTGCTTCCTGCAGCTTGATCACCTGCAATTCAACGCCTTCATCGCGCGCGGCCTGTGCAGCTTCTTCACCCGTGATTTCCTGAACCTGACGCGCAAGCTCTGCCACCTGTGCGCGCTCCTGTTCATTGGCCGGTGTCACGTGCACCGCCAGCAACTGCCCCAGGGTATCCACCGCGATGTGGACCTTGCTGCCGCGTTTGCGCTTATAACCGTCGTAGCCCGCGCGCGGTCCGCTCTCGCAGGTTGACTGCAACGTACGGCCATCCAGGATAACGGCGGTGGGTTGTCCTTGCCGCCCTTGCGCCACGCGTATTACCGAGCGCAGGTCGCAAACCATGTTCTCAAAGCAGCCCGCCTGTAACCAGCGTTGGGTCTGCTGGTACACCAGTTCCCACGGCGGAAAGTCATTGGGCAGCATCCGCCAGGGCGCGCCGGCCCGCGCAATCCAGCGTAACGCATTGAACATGTCGCGCAGCTCATATTTGCGCTGTGGCGCGCCGACGTCCATCAGCGTCAGATAGGGTGCCGCAAAGCTCCACTCTTCGTCGGATAGATCACTCGGGTAGCCTTTGCGGTTTGCTCTTTTCATACCGCCAGGATACCAGGTCCAACATAAAGTACCTAACACGCTCTAACGGATCGGTTTTTCGGATGCACCGGAACCTTCGGGGCGGTACGGAGGAGAGTGGACGACGGGAATTAAACAGAGCAAGCGCACCAGTCGGATTCTACGGTACAGTTGTCTCATCTGCCGCCACGGTTGAGGATTCCACACGAAACTCAAGGTGCGGCGCTAATTCGGTCCTGGTCGAGATCGGGTAAGGCCGCCTTAACGAAACATGCGTGCGGCTGATGAGTCGGTTTTTGCCGTCAGCTGTCGGCAGGCGTCACAACGGGAAACAGGAGTACGAAGCGCGTGCTGCGCGCGTCGCTTTCCGCGTAGACCCGACCGTCGTGAAGTTCCATGATAGTTCGGACGATGGCTAGACCCAGACCGGAAGAGCCGCTAGCGCTAGCGGGCCCACCGCGAGACGGGTCTCCCCGGTAGAATCGGTCAAAAACGCGTTCGAGCATTTGCGGTGCGATGGGGTCTCCTTCGTTCTCGACACAAATACGCATCCAATCGGCATCGGGATTGGCAGATAGCACAATGGTTCCTTGTCGCGGCGTATATCTCACGGCATTCGCGAGCAAATTGCTTACCGCACGTCGAAACAGTTCTGCGTCTGCTGTCACAAATCCGTTGCCTTCAATAACGATGCGCACGCCAGCGTCGTCGGCAAGTCCCTCAAAATACTCCGCGATACGTCGCAATTCCCCGATCGCATCAAAGTCCCGCATGTGACGCGCAAATCGAGGATGTTCAGCGCGGGCGAGGAAAAGCACATTCTCGATCATGCGAGACAGGCGGTCGCATTCTTCAAGATTCGAACCGAGCAGAGCCTGATATTCCTCGGCCGAACGAGCACGTGCGAGCGCGACTTCAGTTGCCCCCCGCATGTTGGCGAGAGGTGTGCGCATATCGTGCGCAAGGTCCGCGGTGAACTGGGAAAGATGCTGGAAGCTCCTTTCTAGTCCCGCTAACATCCCGTTAATTGACGCGACAAGCGGGTTAAGTTCGCGCGGCAGTCGATCAACCGCAATTCTGATGTGTAGCTTGTCGGAGGTAACTGCGGACGCGCTCCTTGCCATCTCGCGCACGGGTGTAAGTACTCGCTGAACCAGGTAGAAGGCCACAAAAAAAGCCGTAAGGATGCCTATACCGCCTGCCCACTGAAGCCTGTCCCGATAATGATCAAGGAGGAGCCAGCGGTCCCGCATATTCCGCACGATTTCAATTTTTGCAATCGTTCCGTTTTTCAGTCGCGCGTCAACGGCGAGCATTCGATACGGCTGGTGCTTCTGCTGCTTTAGCGAGACTATGGCGTTCTCGGTAATTTGGGCGTCTGCCGGTACGGTATGGCCTGGAAGAGAGAGGCTGGAAACATTGTGGTCGACGTTGTGCTGCACGAGCAGATTGCCCGCCGAATCAAGAACCCTCAAAGAAAGCGCCACATTGCCAAGAACCTGACTCTCGATACGCTCGCGATATTGTTGAATTTCGGCAAAATCTCGCAGTTCGTCGGCAAGTCGGCGAGTGTGGCGTGCCGCTAGGACGATGTCCATGTCGTCCTGCACGCCCACCTGTCGCTCCAATGCATAATAAACGAAGCTTCCGACCAAGCCGAATACAGCGAGCGTCGTAGTCGCAAAGGCGAGCGCAAGGGTGGCTGTTAACGAACGCGGGCGCATCAGTTCCGCTCGACGGAATCGATCATATATCCAACACCGCGTACGGTGTGCACAAGCTTCGCTTCAAAACCGTCGTCGATCTTTGCACGCAGCCGCCGGATGGCGACTTCGACCACGTTTGTATCGCTGTCAAAGTTCATGTCCCAAACATAAGATGCGATTTGCGTACGACTCAGGACCTCGCCTTGCCTGCGGGCGAGCAATTGCAGAAGTGCGAATTCTCGTGGGGTAAGGTCGATGCGGCGCCCGCCACGTCGTACCCGGCGCCGGGTGACGTCTACTTCGAGGTCACCAAGGGAAATCAGATCAGTCTCCCTCGGGGGGCCGCGCCTAGCGAGCGATCGGACGCGAGCTAGAAGCTCGACGAACGCGAAGGGCTTGACGAGGTAATCGTCGGCCCCCAATTCAAGGCCCCGGACTCGGTCTGCGACGTCGTCGCGCGCAGTCAGAAATAGAACGGGCGTCGACTTAAACACTCGTAGGCTGCGGATGACGGTCCAGCCATCCATTGACGGGAGCATTACGTCGAGTACGATGACGTCGTAGTCATCTTCCTTTGCCAAAATAAGGCCTTCCGCTCCATCGCCGACCACGTCGACGAGATAGCCTGCCTCCTCAAGCCCTTTCTTGATGTACGCGCTGGCCTTTAGCTCATCTTCGACAACCAATATACGCATTAGAATTCTCTGCAATAACAAGTATCCACGAGTCCGATTCTACGCGTATCGAGCCTCTACTGAATTACAATTTGGTCATCTTAGTTCGGCCGTCGCAAATCATGTCGTCGCGGTCGCGAGCGGCTTCTGGCAAGCTCGACAAAGACTGATTATTTCCAAAGCGTGGCAGTTAGCGTTCCATTCCAGCATGTAGCATTGACAGGTGCGCCGCCGTGGTACGGGTGCGTCTGAACATCAGGCGCATCGAGTCTTGTGACCGTGAGATCCGCACAGAAAAAAAGCCCGGCTATAGCCGGGCTTAAGGACAGTCGCTATCACGCAACTGTCTGCGTGGGCGGAAAATACTGATGATCTATGAGATTGGTTTATCAATATGCGCCTGTTGCGCAGGTATCGCTACGCTGTTGCGATAGTTGTGACGAGCCGTTACTCATGGAACTCCATTGCCGCGTGTTGAGTTCAAGACAATGCCCGCCTAAGCGTCGACCCGCTGCAAGAACTCGACCAGAAACTCTGTTTTTCTCGCTTGAGCAGAGATCGAAGATTGCTCGCGACTACCGCACAACTCGCGATTGTGTGCCTGCTTGCCGCTCCGTCTGAAGCCTCCAGCTTATGGGGCAGAGCTTATAGTTTCCTTAGTCAGTTAGGCGAGTATAGAAACGCGAGCCGCAGTGCGATATCGCGGGAAGCTGTGGATTCAGCCGAACGTCGCTCCATACGGACCAGTTGGAACTGAAGCACGGAAAAGAGACGAATGAAGATATAACGGTAAATCAATGCTAGAAGTCACCGCGGAACGCTTCGCACCGAGCACAGTGCCAGGTGCGAAGCGTGCCACCGGCCGATCAGGTGTTAGAAAAGGTGCCGCATCGCGACGCGACTGACGAACTGATTGCCGTTTGAGGACGGGGCATCTGCGCCGGTAACGTATGCCTGGTCAAACGGAGCCGCAACGGCGCTACTGCCGAACGCGTGTTGGTACATTCCCTGAACGTAGACGTCCGTGCGGGATGAAAGAGCATAATCAGCCATGAAGCCGAACTGATGCCATTTCGGCGTCGAATTACCCGCGTTGCTGTCAAAGTGCGCGACGGTGTAGTTATACATCGCACCTGCAAACATGTTCTTCGTGAACTGGTACTTGAAGTTCAACTCGAAGTTGTCGAACTTGAGCGAACTTGCCGTGTTCGCGAAGTTGCCGACGTATACCGAGCCGGTCGCATTGTTTAGATCGGTATGCGAGTAGACGAAGCCAACTGTTGCTGCTTCGAGAAAGGTGTAGTTAATCCCTGCCCCCCAGACTCGTTCACGGCCAGCAAAGAAATTGGTGTCGTCAGTCGCGAGAGAGCCACTTTGCGTTGCACCGGGGTTGTTAATCTGCATATAGGCTGCAGCCGCCGAGAACGGCCCCGTGACGTACTGGGCCCCCAAGCTGTAAGACCGGTTATTCGAAAATCCGCCAGCCTGATTGCTAAAGCCGTACAGGCCGCCGAAGGTGAAGCCGCCATAGTTGTTGCTCGTGTACTTCACCGAATTGTTCAGACGAAACGAGTTATCAGTGTTGTCATTGTCATACGGGTGAGAAAGCAAATAGCCTGCCCAGTTACCGTTGGCGGTAAGCGGTGCAAGGAAGTCGACAACAGAATCGTACTGTCGGCCCAACGTGAGGGTACCGTATGTGCCCGAACCCAAGCCGACATAAGCCTGACGGCCGAACATTCGGCCGCCCTGTCCAAGTTTGCCGCTGTTCACGTCAAAGCCGTTCTCGAGCTGGAACAATGCCTTCAGACCACCGCCGAGGTCTTCGCTTCCTTTAACTCCCCACCGGCTACCCTGTGCATACCCGCTTGCCAACTCCTGATTCGAATGGCCGCCTACGTTATTCGTGTAGTCAAACCCTTCATCGATCAGTCCATACAGCGTTACGGTAGACTGCGCAAAAGAGGACAGCGGAAAGGCGAGCCCGAGTGCGCTAAAAATTACGCCGGGAAGAAGGTTTTTTTTCATTTATGGGTCCGTTGAGTGGTCTTGATGAACATGCACTTTCACTAAACCGTTCTAGACGACGGCGTGCATGGCGACGGACTGTAAGGGACAAAAAATTGTTGCAAGCATAAAAAACTGTTTTTCAGGAGGCACGTTGCGTCTGCGTGACATGCCCGCGCTCGAGATAGTGGCGACGCGCTTGCCGATACCTTATCTTGGTGCAGTCGGAGTTCTCATGTCTGCATGTTGAGATGAAAGGCTTGCGCAAGCGATAGTGGCGAGATTGCAGCGCTGATTGCGGAATGGCCGGGCATATCGTAGATCGGACATCCTAGTAGCGCTCGCGGCGATACCTCGGCTCGTATTCTGGTTCCTAGTTGATTTTGACGAATCCCTCGCACGACCCCGATATCAACGTTGCATGAATCGGTGCGTCCTGCCGATGCTCGCGTCAGCGGGTTGGATGCGCGGTCGCAACGCGGGGATCTTTTGGATGCAGCACATACGTCATCGCCTGATCCCATACTTGATAAAGGTGTAAGGCGAGACGGACGTTCAAAGAGTCTGAGTAATCAGCGATCGTTGTCGTCCAGACGGCTCATCGCCGACTTCCTTACTGACAGCGAAGTCGATGAACGTGCGTACCATGTGGCTTGCATAGCGTTGACTGGCATATAACATCCAAACGGTTCGTTCGCTGCCCTCGAGCTCGAATCCGTCCAGAACGGTCGTTAGCTTCCCGGTTCTTAGATGATCCTGGACAAACATGGACGGAAGTCTCGCGATACCCAAGCCGTCTAATGAGGCGCGAAGGATCGCGCTTGCATTCTGAGCGGCAATAAAAGGGACAAGAGTGACTCTGATGTCGCCAGAAGAATCCTTGAAGGTCCAATAGCGCATAAGCGACTCAGCATCCAGAAGAATGTCGTGCTCCGAAAGCTGCCTAGGCGAATCGGGAACTCCTCGACGTGCAAGATAGGATGGCGAAGCAACGATTACATCCCACGTTCGACCGATCGACCGGCAGATCAATGAGGAGTCTCGTAGCTTGCGTTCGATCATGATGCAGACCTCAAAGTCCTCGGGCACAATTTGAGAAGCCGTCTCATAAACAGTCAAATCGAATCCGACCAAAGGGTTTGATAGCCGAAAATCTGATATTAGCGACGGTAGAGCCGTTGACGCGAAGAACGCCGGGACGGCCAGCTTTAGTCGCCCCGCCGCCGAGCGCGACTCTGCGCGTACCCTGTTTTCCATCTGCTCGAGCTGTTGAAGAAGATCGGCACAGCCTTCGAGATAGTTATGGCCCGCTGGCGTTAGCGACACGTGCCGCGTGGTTCTATTAATGAGCCGAAGGTTGAGATGCCTCTCAAGATTGGTAAGACCGCGAGTCACCGCGGAATTCGAGATGCCAAGCTGCCGGGCAGCGTCGCCGAAATTCAGACACTGTGCAACCTTGGAAAAAATGCGCATGGATTCGAGTTGATTCATGTCGGCCAGAGATTCGCGGGTCCCGCTAGCATGAGGGTGCGCAAGTGACGGGACACGAACGATTTCATTACAAAGTCGTTATCTGTTGGCGATGTATCGATTCTATGGAAGCACTCGCAGTGCGATGGGGCGTGTTGGTGATGAACATGCAACGACACTGGACGAGGGACGTTAGTTATAGAACAAGGCAATGGATTAAAGATAACGAGTTTGTAATGGAACTGACTGTGTTGTGCAAGCGCTAATCTGTACGCTTTCGAGTTCTCAGCTGCAGTCTTCGTGTTGTGTCGCTGCCGACGCGTTTGCTTCCGTTACCGATATCACATTCTCATGAACCAGCTTTCCTCAATTCGAATGTTTGCGGCGGTTGCTCAATGTCTGAGCTTTGCAGAGGCAGCAAGACAGCTTGGAGTGTCGAATTCGGTAGTCACTCGAGGAGTTGCGCTGCTTGAGACT
Organism: Paraburkholderia sp. XV; assembly: GCF_020177535.1. Taxonomy (NCBI): domain Bacteria; kingdom Pseudomonadati; phylum Pseudomonadota; class Betaproteobacteria; order Burkholderiales; family Burkholderiaceae; genus Paraburkholderia; species Paraburkholderia sp. XV. The sequence goes on from NZ_JAGUUD010000007.1 coordinate 52,338, forward strand.
CACCTCAGTGTTCGTCTTGTCAACCGCACGACTAGACACGTTTCGATGACACCAGCGGGAAAGCAGTACCTCTCATACGCGCTCGATTTGATAAAGCTTCTGGATTCAATGGACGAGTGTGTTGCCGATGTTTCCCGATTGCCCGCTGGCACGCTTCGGATTTCTGCATCCGCGCCGTTTGCATCGACCGACCTCCCACATCTACTCGCCAAATACAGAAGCCTCCAGCCACGTATAGACTTCGAACTTTCCGTCTTCGAGAACCCGTCTGAAGTGGACCCGACGGCGTTCGACGTTTGCTTCAATGCGTCGAGACGACTCCACGATTCATCGTTAGTCTGCAAACCGATTGCACGAACGTGTGACGTGATCGTTGCGAGTCCAGGGTATCTTGCACAACACCCGGCACCTCGAACGCTCGAAGATTTCGAGTTTCATGACGTACTTCTAGCTTCTGATACCCCAAGTCGGTACTGGGAATTTCGGGACGGGAACGGAACTCAGCGTGTTGCTGTGAAGCCGGTCATGAATCTCCAGAGCACGATGGTGTTGAAAAGAGCGGTATGTAGCGATCTCGGCATCGCCAGGCTTCCGAAGTCGGTCGTTGCCGAGGAGCTTTCTAGCGGGATCCTACGCCCTCTAATGAACGAGGTCGAGCTTTTGGAAGATCAGTGGACCGTCTGGCTCTTGTATGCTGGTCAGCCACATATGTCCCTCGCTCTGCGGACATTCATTGACTTTGCAGCGGACCATTATCGGGCCACGCAGGTGACGAGAGAGAAGGTCGCAGAGGGCGTGTATTCGTATTCGGTGCCCCAAGACGCTGGACAGCGGAAACTGCTGTGGAGTGCATTGTGATGCCCCGTCCTGATATGGTCTCCACAGGATAAAAGGAAATCTTACGGATGCAATTTACGTAGCCTAGGTGTTGAGCCTCGGGGGTGGTCAGAAACATCACATGACATTACGAGCCGATGCAACGTGCGACTCGCGACGAGTGAGTCTAGACCACCATTGCGTTCAGCGGTAGGGAACCAGCCGTAATATACGGCAACATTGTCTTACGCGGTTTAACTGCGTAGTCAGCCACGGCGGTGACGAACGTTGTCCACGGAAAAGGCAAGTAATGCATCCGCGTGGGCCGTGGTTCGAGCCGCCTCCTTACCGCGCTTTGATTTCTTCGTTTCCGCCCAGCCGAGAGCGCCATAGCGACAACATAGGGAGAATTCTCGTTACAGTGCACGACGCGTAAAAACGTGCGATGCAAGAGAGTGCCGGCACCAGGGAAGCGCTAACGAAATGACTGAAGCAACACGCTGATATTGCCTCGTGGCCGTCTTAGTTCTTCGATCTGTGCAGAAAAACTGAATTTCTGCGAATCGGGTGATAGGCAGCTAAAAACATAGCTAGCATTCACGTCGCCTCGTTTCGCACGGAATGAGGCCTCGCGGGACATGTCGCATCGCAGTTTAATGGGGCGAGGGCGGCAAACGATGTCGAAGTACGCACACCGCTCCGGCAGCGCGTGCCCACTTCCTCCAGTACCAGGCCGCGACCACATGGAACCCGATAATTTTCGGAGAATGATTTGATGAAAAAGACACTGTTTGCGCTTTGCGCCGCTTGCACAATTATAGGGACAGCGCACGCACAGAGTAGCGTCACCTTATATGGATTGATCGACGCAGGGATCACTTATACCAATAACCAGCATGGCCAGAAAAACGTTCAGGCGACCAGCGGCGACGTGAACGGCTCGCGTTGGGGTGTCAAGGGCGGTGAGGATCTGGGCGGTGGATTGAGAGCCATTTTCACTTTGGAAAACGGTTTCAATATCCAGAACGGCCAACTGGGTCAGGGTGGCCGGATGTTCGGTCGACAAGCCTTCGTCGGGCTGTCCGATAACAAATATGGTACGGTCACCCTCGGTCGCCAATACGACTCCGTCGTCGACTACCTCGGGCCGTTGGCTTTGACGGGAACGCAGTACGGCGGTACTCATTTTGCGCATCCCTACGACAACGACAATCTTGATAATTCGTTCCGGGTGAGCAATTCGGTCAAGTACCAGAGCCTGGATTACGCAGGTCTGAAATTCGGGGGACTCTACGGATTCTCCAATCAAGCAGGTGGCTTTTCGTCCAACCGTGCTTACAGCGTCGGTCTGTCGTACAACTATGGTCCGCTGAACGCCGCAGCTGGTTATCTGCAGCTCAATAACGCAGGTTCGACGTTCTCCGGGGGAGCAGTTAGCGATGACGCAACGTTCTCCGCGAGCGTACAACGGACGTTCGGCGGCGGTCTTAACTACGCGTTTGGGCCTGCTGTTGCAGGTCTTGTAATTACGCAGACAAACCTGACAGCTCCCACGGGCATTGGGGCATATGCTTCCGGGACGAGTAAAGGTGTCGCACTTAGCGGTGGTAATGCGCGGTTCACCAACTATGAGGTGAATGGCCGTTACAACGTGACCCCGGTATTGGCGCTCATTGGTGCCTACACATTCACTGATGCTCGCCTCGCAGGCGTGAGTCCGAAATACAATCAGGTTAGCTTGCGTACCGATTATTCGCTATCCAAGCGAACAGACGTTTACCTTGAAGGGGTATATCAACATGTCGGTGGAACCGGCAACTCCGGCATCACAGCTGACATTACGGGACTTTCTGCATCGTCGACGAACAGCCAAGTGGCAGCGACCATTGGCTTAAGAACGCGCTTTTAATCGAGAATCTTAGCGAAGCTTGCCATCAGTTTGAAGTTGGCAACTTCGTTATTGGGCCCCGACCCGCGAGTGTCAACGGCTGCGCCTGGCTAAAGGCCTCGTGCTTGAGCGGTCTCGCGGGCCAGTCGCCGGTTGGCGCTGCGGATCGCGATGGTGCATACGCGGGCGGGCGCGCACGCTGATGAGCACTGGTTGAATTGCACCGCGCTCAATACAAAGCTTCGCGCCTAGCATGTGATGTCGCGCGGCGGTAATGTTTTGCGCACGGATTCGGTAGGTATCCACGAAGCCTATGTTAATCCCGTCTTTGCTGCGGCGGCCGGTCGACGCATGTCATCAATGGTCTAATTGCCGCGTCTTGGTTTTAAGCGTTGCATCTGCCCACGCCGGCGCATCGTTAAGAGAAAAGTCGTCTCCTTTTAAATCGGTTACCGCCGCCACAAATTAACGATTTAACCCGGTCATGGGCGTTATGCTTATTCAGGCAGATCTCCGTCACGGTTACTCCGCCCAACATCAGTTAGTGTCGGAAGCCATCCGGCAATCAAACTCCCGCGGGAGAGCGTCAACGCGGTGCAGCGATCGTGGCGATCGGCGCTTTCACGCGATCGCTGTGACGAGGGGAGTTGTTCGGATTCTTGCATCACCGTGATGCCTTTACATCGCTTGGGATCAGGAAAGTCTTCCGACAACCTGAACCCATTGACAGCAGTTCTATTAGAGGGTCACGAATCTTCGATGGCGTTCGCGAACGGCTCGGAATATCGATAGTTTCAGTAGCGCGAAGCGCATTGGAGTCGGTCACAAGACGGTGTCTTTGTCTTTAAACGTCAGAAAAGAGCGCTTCGCGTCGAGCGAACCGAATCCGGGCTAGCGTCATGGCACATCGGTTTGATGGCGGCCGTGGAACGAGAGACGCGTAAGGATGGCATGAGATTAGCTGGAAAACTGGAACGTTTGAAGCATTTTCATGCCGAGTATGCTGGCGACAAACGAACCTTTCGTCGTTACTTCGCGCAATGCGCTACTTCCGCTTTCCAGACCTGCGGTGCTTATTGACTTGCCGAACAGGGTTGGTTTCGATAGCAGGCAGTACCCTGGCGAATTTTTATATGCGTTGGATAACAACATTGTAATCAGCCAGTAACTGCAGGGTTAGCTCTTCTTCCTAGAACTGTTGCGTGGAGTTAGCCACAACTCTTCTCAAGGAGCGATACGATGAAATTTCCCTTTTTGGTCGCCGTCACGGTACTCGGCTTGATCTCCGGTGCTAACGCATTCGCACAAGCTTCCCCGGATGGACTTACGCGAGCTCAGGTTCATGCGCAATTGCTTGACGCTGAGGCTGATGGGTTGCTTCCCGTTCCAAAGAACGACTATCCGCCTTCCGCTCAAACCATCGCACGCAATAAGGAGTTGTATGCAACCGATAACTTGATGGTGCACAAATCTGTCCATGCAGATTCGGGTCGCAGGGGTAACGGTAGTCCCTGCTGAGGGGCACGGCGTTACCGCCGAAGCCAGTGGTAGCTGCACTCCGTCGCGGCGAGCCGCGACGGGTGGCGAGCCAGCGCTCGCGCACCATGTCTCTGTACGCTGCATGAACGCTGCGCCAGGCAGCCACACGCGAATCTCCGCTTTTCCTTGCAGGTAGCTCGAGGGCGTGATGACCACCCCGCACCGGTACGCTTACAGCCGTGCCGGCGCGTGGCAGGCGTTCAGTCAACTTCTGTCCGCGACGGGCAATCACGCCCGCTGCGGCAGCATGCACACTCCAGCCTCGTCGCGCTGCGTACTTCACCGCACCGATGGTCGACGTATAGGCCGGGTCAATCAGAATCAGTTCGACACCTGCCCGGAAGCACTTCGCTTCAAGCAGCAGCCGGTATTTTGCGTAGAGCCGCCCCGAGAGCGTCCGCGCTCCTTTCGGGCTGAGCTGCGCCATCGTCCTCTTTTTCGCTGCGAAATCGAGATCCTCTGCGACGACGGGCTTCAGTTCAACCCTCGCCCACGCCACCGCCGCCGACAGCGCATCGGAGAGCACGGCCTCACGCTGGCCCGAGGTGGCATCTTCACGGAGCAAGCAAAATCGCTTCGTGCGCAGCAGGTTCCCAAACGGGTCGGTCTCGGTGACGGCCAGGTGGTCGACGTTGAAATCCAGTCCAACCGCGCCGTGCTGCACGTCCAGCGTGACCCTTCGGGCGGGAGCGTGATCGAACGACACAAAGGCGCGCCAGTGACGCCCGTCCCAGTGCAGACGCCAGGTCAGGGCGATATTCGCGTCCAGTGCCTCGTTTAGCGCCACACGGTCGTGATTGAATGTCACGTCGCAGACGATGAGGTATTTGCGCTCGCATTTCTTACGCAGGCAGTCCGGCACCCGCACCTTGAGCTGGTAATGATCGTCGTCAAGTTTGCGCAGCTGGCACAGCTGGTTACCCGCCGTCTCGTCCTTCGAGCCGACGAAGAAGACCTGATGTGAGCGGCTGTCCTGCTAGGCGCCCAGCCACGCATCATGCCAGTGCGAGGCGATGCTGCTGGCCGAACAGCTTGCGAGTGCCAAAGCAGATGCCTTGCACATTGGCCGCGAGCCGACGCTCGACCCTGGCCCTGACGCGCCTGCAGGCGCGTCAGGGCCAGCCCGTTGCGATGGGTGGTGTGGCGAAGCTTCGCTTCGCGTGGCGGGCGCATGCGCAGCCGGTCAGCGTCAATATCAGCGAGGCGCGCCTGTCGCGTATCGAGCTGGCGCTGCTGGCGGCGTATTGCCTTGAGCAGTTCCTTGCGTTCCGTGTCCAGCAGCTCACGCGTGCCATCGAGTAGCCCCTGCAGGTCGATCGCTATCGCGTTGCACATCCGGGCGGAAATGCCGTGTTCGCGGCAGAACGCCGTCTTGTGCGACTTCGCCTTGCCGCCGTTCGCTGCGATGCGCGCGTACAGCTTGCGTTTCATCGTGCCGTCGTAAAGTGCGGCCATCGCGTCGAGCGTCTGGATGTCGCGGGACGGCAGGCAGAGCCGTGTTTGCGTGGTCGACTGCATCAGACGGCCAGCGCCCGCAGGTTCTTGCGGCGGCGCGAACCGTACAGGCGGGACGAAAAGACCGTCAGGATTTCGACGAGGTCTTCGGTGAGCTGCTGTTCGCGACTGGCATCCGGGGTGGCATCCAGAACTCCGACTTCGACGCGAAAGAATTCGCAAATGCGAAATAGCAGCTCGCTGCCAAAGCGCAACAGCCGGTCTTTCGTCACCAGCACAAGCCGGGCGACGCGTCCACGAAGGATTTCCTGCAATAATCGCTGCAGCCCCTTCTTGCGGTAATTCAACCCGCTGCCCAGGTCGGAAATGACTTCGATATCAGCAAAGCCAGCCTCAATACAGTGCTTCAGCAGCCGCGAGGCCTGCGTCTAGAAACACGGGCGTAACAGATCGTCTTTCCGGTTGCAGCAGGCTCACCACCGGCTACGCTCTGCACGGCATCATGCTGGTAGCGCCGATGCCCGCCGACAGTCCGGCAAGTCGGCAACAACAGCCCTTGCCGATGCCAGCGCCGCAATGTGCCAACCGCAACACCCAGCTGTGCTGCTGTTTCACCAATCGATAACAGTCGCATGAGATATCCCCCGTGATATCTCATAAAGCAAACCGTTTTTAAACGCGGTGATCAGGTTTGTGCGGACTCGACAGTTACTGCTGGAAACCCGCGTATCCGTTGGCAGTTTGATGCTGAATTAAAAGCGAATCGGCCGAAGGCAACACATACGGCAAGATATATGCACGCCGATGCTCCCGAGATATTGGTTGACCATGCAAATGGATCGCGTGGAGAGCGCACCACTGAACCGCTCGCCGCCGACGGTCGAGATCTTCCGAGACGCCATGTGCTCATCGAACGGGGAGGGCAGTCCCGGCGATATCTGGACGGTAGCTGACGCAGAATCCACATATGGTGTTCGTGATAGCGCCAGGTCGACATGACGCAAATCCCTGGTGTTGGGCGTCCTGTTGTCGGACAGATCCTCATGCATGTCGGGACAGGACCGCCGCCATATCAGCAGGCAGGGATGCGTCCAATCTGACCTACGTGAACGCCCAGTCAATTTCGACGATTCGACCCCTAGTGCGAGCGGTCACCTATAGGTTGCTTTGTGCGCTGGCCGCGCTGCCGCAACACCTAGGAGGCGTGGGCGGCCTAACGCAAAGGGGCGTTGACTTTTTGGTAAATTCGGGGTATGGTAAATGTATATACATTTATTGGCACTCGTTCGGCTACCGCAAAGGCCAACTGCAAATCGTATGTTCACCGATTGCTACTGCACTCAGTTCAGACGTTCTGCAAACGCTTTGACTAGCGTTTATGACGAAGCGTTGAGGCCCATTGGCCTCAAAATCACCCAATTTTCTCTGCTTCGCGCTCTTGAGAGGCTCGGTTCTGCGACGTTCAGCGAGGTAGCAACAGAGGCGGCTCTGGACAGAACTACGATCTCACGTAACCTGAATATTCTGATAAGTGCGGGGTGGGTGGAAGTTACTCCGGATACAGATGCGCGCTATAAACTCGCAAGCCTGAGCAAAGAGGGTGTGAAAAAACTGCGAAGCGCCGAACCCTATTGGCGAGTCGCGCAGGCGAAAGTCGAGGCCGAAGTGCAGCGGTTCATGAGGGGCCCGGCAAATACGCGTCTGCTGGAGGCGCTGGAGTCTCTGCAGCAGGTCAGTCCCCGCTTTTAGCGTAAAGAAGGGTAAACACCCGTACGAAAGCTGATTTGCATTGGATAAGATGTATCTACATCTATACATCTTCGCTAAAATAGTTGTATCTACATCTTTTTATGTACCTTCATCGTCTGCTTTTCTAGCGGTCAGATACGTTTAAGTATTCGGGTCATTTTTGCACGGAGAGTTTCATGCCTACCTACGTAGTGTCTGCGGCCACGGGCCGTCTCACGAAAGAAATGAAGCAGAAAATCGCGCACGGTATTACCCGGTCACATAGTAATGCAACGGGGGCGCAGAGTTTTTTTGCTCAGGTCATCTTTCAGGAGATTCAGCAAGGGGATCACTTTCTCGGGGGGAGTCCGTTGAAGTCTGAACTGATCTTCATTCACGGCCACATTCGGGCCGGAAGGACTGCCGCGCAGAAGCGACAACTTCTCGAAGACATTTCCCAAGTAGTCGTTGAGGCTGCTGATACACAAGGCCGCTCCGTGTGGGTGTACGTATCTGATCTGCTTCCCTCGCAGATGGTCGAATATGGCAAGGTCTTGCCGGAGCCGGGAGCTGAAGCGCAATGGCTTGAGTCGATGTCCGAAGAGGACCGTCGTTATCTGCTGGGAATCTAGTGCGTAATCTACATAAGTGAATGGGCGAATCGGAGGGGGCGTGAGTACATCGATATACACCGAACAACCATCGAAAGGGATGAGACGCGAGGAACGAAAGATCGTGTTCGCGTCTTCGCTAGGCGCTGTTTTCGAATGGTACGACTTCTACTTGTACGGGTCGTTGGCCGCTATTGTTGGGAAGCAGTTCTTCTCCGGCGTCAATGAGACGGCATCGTTTATCTTTGCGTTATTGGCTTTTGCAGCGGGATTTGCCGTCCGACCATTTGGGGCGCTGGTATTTGGTAGATTGGGGGACCTTGTTGGACGAAAATATACGTTCTTGATCACCATCTTGTTGATGGGGGCATCGACGTTTATTGTTGGCATCCTGCCAAGCTACGCGACGATTGGTATCACAGCGCCTATCGCGTTGATTGTACTTCGCTTGATTCAAGGGCTTGCGCTCGGAGGGGAATATGGCGGTGCTGCCACATATGTCGCCGAGCACGCACCCGCTGGTAAGCGGGGTGCATTTACGTCGTGGATTCAGACGACTGCGACACTTGGGTTTTTCCTTTCTCTCTTGGTCGTATTGGGCGTAAGGCTGACGTTGGGCGAATCGAGCTTTGCCGACTGGGGGTGGCGAATTCCGTTCATCTTCTCAATAGTTCTGGTTTCCATGTCGGTCTGGATTCGGCTCAGTCTTCATGAGTCACCGGTATTCCTAAAGATGAAGGCTGAGAATGCGACCTCCAAAGCCCCGATTAAGGAAGCTTTCGGACAATGGTCGAATGTCAGGCTCGTTCTGATCGCGCTTTTCGGTCTGGTAGCAGGGCAGTCTGTAATCTGGTATGCGGGTCAATTCTACGCTCTGTTTTTTCTGACCCAGACGTTGAAGGTGGAGTCAGTTACGGCGAACCTGCTGGTTGCAGGTGCTTTGGTTATCGGCACACCCTTGATTGTCCTGTTCGGATCGCTTTCGGATCGAATCGGGCGGCGGCCGGTCATGCTCACCGGATTCCTGCTTGCGGTGCTTCTCTATTTTCCGCTATTCCATGGTTTGGCACGCTATGCAAATCCTGCTCTCGCCGAGGCGCAGCAGCGCGCGCCCGTGGTCGTGGTTGCGGATCCGGCGACATGTTCGTTTCAATTTAATCCGGTTGGCACGTCTGAGTTTGTGAACTCCTGTGATATCGCCAAGTCCTTCCTTGCCAAGGCGTCCGTTAGCTACAAGAATCAAGCTGCACCAGCAGGTACCGTCGCTTCTGTGCGAGTCGGCGATCAAGTTATTTCAAGCTTCGAAGGGGCGACCCTGAGTCCGGTCGAGCGCAAGGCGAAGCTTAAGGAGTTTAATGGAGCGCTAGGCAGGCAGATAAGCGCGGTGGGATATCCGACCAGAGCCGATCTGAGTCAGATCAACTATCCAATGGTTATGTTGATGCTAACAGGCTTGGTGTTTCTCGTCGCCATGGTGTACGGTCCGATCGCAGCAACATTGGTCGAGCTTTTTCCGACGCGGATCCGATACACCGCGATGTCTCTGCCGTATCACATCGGCAATGGCTGGTTTGGAGGTTTCCTGCCAACGACTGCGTTTGCGCTTGTCGCCGCTACCGGGAACATCTACGCAGGCATCTGGTATCCAGTGTCGATCGCAGCGGTCTCATTCGTCGTCGGTCTGCTATTTCTCCCAGAAACGAAAAGTCGCAATATTGAAGCATAAAGGGAAAGGGCGGCCGGGTTTGGCGGAATATGCCTCGCTACGCTTGGGTTGCCTGAGTACCAGTATGGGATCAGGTATACGTGCTTTTCTCAATCTTGAGGGCCGTAATGAACCGTCCTGAATAGCGGACAGATACTCTCTCGTCGCATCCCCCGCAGCCAGGCCGCGAGGGATGCGACAACGTGCGGTGTAATCCGCGTTGTGTGCGTTGGTAGAGTAAGGCGGTCGTTGAGGTTTCGACCTCGCGGTATTAGGGATTGGCACCCGAAGTGCGCCAATCTTCTTTCAGCTCAATTTGAATACGCTATCGATCTCGACCGCGATACCCATGGGAAGGGTATACACGCCGATCGCGGTTCGAGCCGGCAGCGGTTGGCCTTCAAAGACACTAGACAAAACATCGCAAGCACCATTGGCGACTGCCGGATGCTGTTCGAAGTCGCTTGTCGTTCGCGAATACACGGTGAGCCGGATGCAGCGGCTTATCTTTCCGAGACCAATCGCTTCATCGAGGCATGCAAGTGTCATTAGCATGGTTTGTCGAGCTGCGAAAGCCGCCTGCTCGACATCAATCGAGTCGCCGACTATCCCTTTAATTAGCTTTCCATCCAAAAAGCCGGCCATCCCGGATACGTAGATCAGTCCGTCCGCTTGGCTCACATTTGCATAGGCTCCAAACGGTTTGACTGCGTTAGGAAGTGTGAGATTCGCTTTCCTAAGTCTTGATTCGATGAGTTGATCCATAGTGTCTTGAGAATGGTTTCGTTAGTATGCAATGAAGTTGTGGCGTGCGTGAAGGTCGCACCTTTTACCTTATATGCAACATTTATAAGAAGTCAAGAATTAAGAGATGGGCTCTGGATGTTTCGCATTTCTACGCTTCATACAATCGATAGAACTGAGAAAGCATTTGCTTAGGATTTTTGTGTGGGGTAGGGTGTAGGGGTTCGAACATGCTGTGCGGAAGAGATCGCATTTTGGCGACGCCGACGGAGCAACCGCCCCGGAAACTCTCAGGCAAAAAGGACTGCACAACGCGAACATCTGGAGAGTGATGCCTAGCGCATCCACCGAAGGGGAACTTCTCTGATATAGGGGAAGTGAAGCTCTCAGGTACATGGACAGATGGGGCCTGGACGCCAGTTTTCTGGCGAACACTAAACCATCTGGATATATGACCATGCCGAAAGTCGCTGTGATCGGTGCCGGTATCACCGGCGTCACGACTGCCTACGCCCTCGCCACGCGGGGATTCAACGTTACCGTTTTTGACCGTCATCGTTACGCGGCCATGGAAACATCGTTCGCGAACGGGGGGCAGCTGTCCGCGAGTAACGCTGAAGTCTGGAACAGTAGTGCTACGGTGCTAAAGGGGCTTAAGTGGATGCTCACGAAGGAGGCTCCATTGCTTCTAAATCCGTCGCCTTCGTACCATAAGTATTCGTGGATGGCCGAATTCCTGAAGCAGATCCCGCGTTACGAAGCGAACACTGTGGAGACGGTGCGCATCGCACTACAAGCGCGAGAACACCTGTTCGAGATCGCGAAGAAAGAGAATATTTCTTTCGATCTCGAGCGGCGTGGGATTCTGCACTTCTATGCGGATCGAAAGGGCTTTGACGCGGCGTCCAAGGTAAATAGGCTCCTGCAAGCGGGAGGATTAGACCGTGAAGCCGTATCGGCAAGTGAGATACGCAAAATCGAACCAACTCTACACGGCGATTTTTATGGTGGTTTCTACACACCGTCGGACTCGACCGGAGACATACACAAGTTCACGAGAGGTCTTGCAGACGCGTGTGAACGCCACGGCGTCCGATTCCGGTTCGACTCAAATGTGCAGAATATCACTCCTCTATCCGCGGGAGGCCTTCGGGTTGTGTCAGCGACCCCCGATCAAGAGCAGGTCGATGAGTTCGACCAAATTGTGATCTGCGCAGGTGTGGGGAGCCGTGGATTCGCGGCGATACTGGGTGACCATGTCAATGTTTATCCGGTGAAGGGGTACTCAATTTCGGTCTATCTTGATGACGAGGAGAGCAGGGCTGCAGCGCCTTGGGTAAGCCTTCTGGATGATGCAGCAAAGATTGTGACTAGCCGCTTGGGGGCCGATCGCTTTCGGATCGCTGGGACGGCCGAGATCAATGGCGTAAATCGTGACATCCGTGCTGACCGAGTCGCCCCACTCATCGCGTGGGCGCGAAAGCATTTCCCTGAGATGTCGACTTCCCGAGTCGTGCCATGGGCCGGCTTACGGCCGATGCTGCCCAACATGTTGCCGCGTGTAGGACGAGGCAAGATTCCGGGTGTCTTTTACAATACAGGTCATGGACATTTGGGGTGGACGCTTTCAGCCGCAACTGCGTATACCGTGGCTTCTCTCATGAGCCCAGTTATTCACGATGCCGCGCGCACGGCGACGAAAGTAGCTTGATCTGCTAAACCAAGGAGTATGAGATGTCAGAAATTCCTCAACGAGTGACGGCGACCTTAGAAGCAATTAAGCTCATTCGGGAACTGAGCAAGAGACACGGGAGGTTGATGTTTCATCAGTCGGGCGGTTGTTGTGACGGAAGTGCGCCGATGTGTTTGCAAGAAGGTGAGCTTATAGTCGGCGACTCAGACGTTCGTCTGGGAGAGATCGAGGGCGTGTCGTTTTATATGGGGAAAGCGCAGTACGAGTCGTGGAAGCATACCCAGGTCATCATCGACGCCATACCCGGGAACGGCGGAATGTTCTCCTTGGAGCGGGCGTCCGGTCTACGGTTCCTGACACGATCGCGGCTTTTCTCTGAGGCGGAACTCGAAGCACTCGGAATCGTCCGATAGCTGCAAGGGTCAGCGCCGGTTGAGGCATCCCAAACATCGGCGCTGACGGCTGTCTTTTACGCGGCTTTGTGAAGCGACATATGAAACGTGGCGTTCTCCCGACCACGGGGTCTTCGTGACATCGCTTTGATATCTGTTCTACGACCAATCACAGTGTGCGATTGCAGGTACTGTGGGCCGCTTTGCGGCGGTGCGGAGCAATGCGATCCTGCTCGCGCTGACGTCGTTCGATTGCCGCCGGGAGCGGCTCGATGAGAGTTTGCGTTCACCCTATTGATCAGGGCGACTTTCTGAGGGACGCGGAGCACAACGCGATGCTTGCAGCTAGTCCGTATTTGCTCTGACCATCAGCAGTAGGCGTTACTGTTGCTCCTCAGCAGCACTTTCAGGCGAAGGGATGCGATGGAGGGCGATGTTGTTTGGTAGTCTGGCAAGTCAGACACTTGCGGTTTGATTTGATGACGTACCGGCATACCGGCGCATGAATGCGAGTTATGCTTGGCTGCTGATGTTCTTTTAGGTTGTTGGCCGGAAATGCGTTACATCAATGTCGCCTCTTATGCTTATTCCACTGTCGTCAAACGCGATCCCGGCGAATGCACGTACCCTTCCTGAATATGTTTGTTCGAACGGAGGGCTCCCTTCATCAGCAGTGACCCGCCCGTAAGGTGCGCGATGGGATGTGCGCACGCGTTGCAGCCCACCGCGAAAGCGAACCACGTGTCGGTTACGACGCTCAAGAGCGCAAACATGGCAGCAAATCCGTTATAACTGTCGACGCGATGGGTCTTTTGCTCGCGGTATATATCACGCCGGCCAACGCCGAGGTGCACTTCGCCGCCTTCGTCATGCTCATGCTTGTACAAGTCAAGTCAGATTGATTGTCCGAGATGCCCAACATCGTCTAGAAAGGATGTTTGTGAAGAGGCCGCCCAAGGTCGCGCGGAAATGATGTCAAAAAGCGCCGACGCACCTTGGGTGGTGCGCCGGCAAACCCGTCAGAGCGACGGTACGACTCTCCTCGTAGGGTCGATTCGCGTAAAATCGACGACAATCGATCGGGTTTTGGCTTCAGAAGAAGCCGAGCGGCTTATCGCTGTAGCTGACCAGCAGGTTTTTCGTCTGCTGATAGTGCTCAAGCATCATCTTGTGATTTTCGCGACCGATACCAGACTGCTTGTAGCCACCGAATGCAGCGTGTGCGGGGTAAAGGTGATAGCAGTTGGTCCACACGCGTCCGGCCTGAATCGCTCGGCCGAGACGATATGCCCTTGCGCCATCGCGAGTCCACACACCCGCACCAAGCCCATACAGCGTGTCATTTGCAATCGACAGCGCCTCTTCCTCGTCCTTGAATGTCGCAACGGACACGACCGGGCCAAAAATCTCTTCCTGGAAGATGCGCATCTTGTTATGGCCTTTGAAGACTGTCGGCTGGACATAGTATCCAGCGCTGAGCTCACCTTCAAGGCGATTCTGTTCTCCGCCGATGAGACACTCGGCACCTTCCTGCTTGCCAATGTCGAGGTACGACAGGATTTTCGAGAGCTGTTCGTACGACGCTTGGGCGCCGATCATCGTATTCGGGTCCAGCGGATGCCCCTGCTTGACCGCAGCGACACGCTTGATGGCGCGTTCGATGAATTTCTCGTAAATGGATTCCTGGATCAGCACGCGTGACGGGCTGGTGCAGACTTCCCCCTGATTGAGGGCGAACATCGCGAAACCTTCGAGCGCCTTGTCGAAGAAGCTATCGTCGGCTGCGAGGACGTCTTCGAAGAAGATGTTCGGGCTTTTCCCGCCGAGTTCGAGCGTAACGGGAATGAGATTCTGGCTGGCATATTGCATGATGAGCCGGCCAGTGGTGGTCTCGCCCGTGAATGCCACCTTTGCTACACGCGGGTTGGATGCAAGTGGCTTACCGGCCTCAACGCCAAATCCATTGATGACATTGAGGACGCCAGGAGGGAGCAGGTCCTCAATCAGTTCGAGAAGCACGAGGATTGACGCTGGGGTCTGCTCGGCGGGCTTCAACACTACGCAGTTTCCGGCGGCCAGAGCCGGCGCCAGCTTCCACACGGCCATCAGGAGCGGGAAGTTCCACGGAATAATCTGTGCCACGACACCGAGGGGTTCGTGGAAGTGATATGCAACCGTGTCGTGATCTATCTCTGACAGTCCACCTTCCTGAGACCTAACGCATCCCGCAAAGTAGCGAAAGTGGTCAATAGCCAAGGGGAGATCTGCGGCTCGGGTTTCGCGAATCGGTTTGCCGTTGTCGATGGTTTCCGCGACTGCCAGCAGTTCGAGGTTCGCCTCCATTCGATCAGCAATCTTGTTCAGCAGGACGGCTCGGTCTGCGGGAGACACGACAGCCCATTTTGCTTTGGCCTTGTGGGCTGCGTCCAACGCAAGCTCTACGTCTTGTTCTTGCGAACGAGGAACGTCACACAACGGCTGACCTGTGATAGGCGAAATGTTCGTGAAGTATTCGCCGCCGACAGGAGCTACCCACTTGCCACCGATGAAATTCTCGTACTTCCGTTTGTACGGAAACGCAATCTGGAGATGTTGGAGCTCTGCATGATTCATGAAGAATTGCCTCACTGTAGTTAACTGGTCACGCATCCGGGTTCGATCGCCCAGGTGGTGAAACTGCCGGCCGGACACGTGCGGCATCGCGTCGGGCGGGTGACGCGATTTGATTCAGCGGAAGCAGGGTGGCGCCCAGGGGAAAAGCGCCGACCGCAGTGTCTCGACCGCGAAGGTATGTTCGTTGGTTCCTGCTTTCAAAAAGTGGACAAAATTGCGTTTTTTGCGTTAAGGGGCAAACGCACAACGGCAGCCTAGTTACTGAGCTGCCATGAAATAAGGGGCACATCATATATGCCGCTTTCGAGACGGATGGGCCGCCAGCGCTGTGAAAGAGCCAAATGGATGCGGGGAAGCTGTATTTTGGCTGCTTGCGTTTACGCTCCCTGCCTCTAAAATGTCTGGGAGGATCGTTGGCCTATTAGATGTAGGTACAATTAAAGGGTCATACTGCGGACGCCGCAATCGCTTGCATTCTGGGCGGTGACGCCCGCACCGGTAGGCGGGTGTTGGCCATTGAACTGTTTGGAACCGAATATGGGCGCGTCAGCTTCTTCACGATCGAATGTTGTCAAGCTTTGGCGCGAGCCATCACTCGCAGGTGCCGAGCTGCTCCGCGCCACCTATCGAACGCACCGGTTCCCCCCGCATGCGCACGATGAGTTCGCTTTCGGCGTGATTGAGCGTGGCGCTCAGGCGTTCCTGAGCGGTCGAGGGCAAAGAGTGATAATGCCTGAGGGCACGATATGCGTCGTGAACCCTGGTCATGTGCATGAAGGGCGGCCTGCGACGGATGAAGGGTGGCAGTACAGGATGATCTACATCCCAACGCCTGCTCTTATGAATCTTTTGAAAGCTGATGGCGAGGACTTGCCGGGAAGCCTACACTTCCGGTCCAATGTAATCGATGATGCGCAGACGATGAGAGCGTTGTACGAAGCGCACCTCTGCTCTGAATCCGGTGACGCGACTCAGTTGGAAAAATCATCGAGATTGACCGTCGCGGTTCTGCAACTGGCGCGCCGACATGGCCAAATGTCGCATCGAATTGTAGAAAGCTCACCGATACCGGGCGCCGTAAAGCGGGCCCGCGATTATATTGACGCAAACTTAGTAACGAATCCGTCGTTGGACATCATCGCCGAAGCCGCAGGGATGAGTGCGTTTCATCTGCTTCGCGAATTCAAAAAAGCCATTGGTGTCGCACCACATGCGTATCTTGTACAAAGGCGGGTCGAGCTGGCCAAGCATCTCGTGTTGAAGGGTCACTCTCTACGACAAGTCGCAATGGAGGTCGGCTACTGCGATCAAGGTCACATGAGTCGTGAGTTCAGCCGCTTTTTTGGTGTTTCTCCGGGAGTGGCGCGTCAGTGATATGCGCAAAATTATCCAAAAAGCCCGAATTTAGTCGGCGCAGACTCTCGCTACCGTAAACGATGCCCACCACGGAGCACAATATGATTGATTTGCGTAGCGATACATGCAGCCAGCCCACAGAGGAAATGCGCCGGGCGATCGCTTCTGCGGTCGTCGGAGACGATGTATATAGCGACGATCCAACTGTCAAAGAGCTTGAGCGTGAAGTAGCTGATTTGCTCGGCAAGGAAGACGCCGTATATATGGTCACCGGGACGATGACTAATCAGGTCGGTATCCGTGCGCACACGGAACCCGGCGACGCTGTCATGTTCGACCAGAACGCGCACGTTTATATTCTGGAAGGTGGCGCTCCGGCCGCGTTTTCGGGAGTGTTGCCCCGCCTCCTGCCCGGAGTTCGCGGAGTCTTTACACCAGAAGATGTTTCTAGCGCGCTAGGTGTTTCACATCGATTCTTCCCAAGCACGATACCTGCACCCGTCAAGCTCCTGTGCCTTGAAAACACTCACAACATTGGTGGCGGGAAGGTTTGGCCGCTTGAACAGCTGAAGGCGGTTTGTGATGTCGCGCGGGCGAGGGGCATTGCTCTTCATCTGGATGGAGCGCGGTTGTGGCATGCCACTGCTGCCACTGGTATTCCTGAGCGTGAGTACGCCAAGCACTTCGACACGGTCAGTGTGTGCTTCTCAAAGGGGCTTGGAGCGCCTATCGGTTCGGCGCTAGCAGGGCCTCGTGAATTCATCGAACGTGCGCGCCGGTTCAAGCAGCAGATTGGCGGTGGCTTCCGCCAGGCAGGAATTATCGCGGCGGGGGCCCTCTATGCGCTGCGCAATAATCGCGATCGTTTGAAAGAAGATCATGAGCATGCCAAGCTCCTCGCAGAGGGTATTGCAGGGTTGCCTGGTATTTCTCTTGACGTTGCGACCGTGGAGACCAACATCGTGCGCTTCGGCGTTACGTCTTTGCCAGCCGGTGAATTTGTAGAAAAGCTGTATGCAAAAGGTCTTTACGTTCTTCCGTCAGGTGCGGACGCGGTGCGAGCAATTCCGTACCTCAATATCTCACGCAAACAAGTCGAGGAGGCGATCGACATTATTGCGTCGGTCGCGGAAGAGCACGCGGGGTCCGCTAAGGGAGCCGCATACGCGGTTGGATCCTCGGCAGGGGCAGGGTACTGAAGACCAACGGTAATTTTCTACACCGTGAAGCATGCGTTTTCGGGCGCATGCTTTTTTTTGTTCATTGATGGTCTTGTCGTGTACGGTTTGTGGTTGTTCACTGGCGATGAAATAGAGGCGAGCTATTTGCAAGAGCAACAAAATTAGACCGCCCGAGCAAACCACAAAAATCTCCGATTCCATAGCCTGCGCGTCAGGGAGAAGATGCAAAAGTGTTTCCATTGTAAGGTGCGCTAGTGGTTCCGAATTGGGGATATCCCGCGTATCGGCGGCTAGCGTGACAGAATGCTATCGAAGCGTCGAGTCATGCAGGGGCACATAGGCTAAACCGGCGAATAATATCGACCACCGCTGCCAGTGCTTCAAGCTGAGTGACGTCGTTCTTGTTGGCGCCGGTCAGTATCGCGTCGACGGGAATGCCCTGCGCTTTGGTGATGAGGTGCTGCTGCGAGCCCAGTCCCGCGCGATCTGTCAAATTCGCCCCTGTTTTCGCCTGAGTTTACGGCGGCGAATGGCGAAAAATCGACGATGAGGCGGGACCGGTCGACCCGCCGGCTCCGCGCAATCGCAAGCAACTCCTCGCGATCGAACCTCTAAGGTGGGGTCGGCGCAGTAGAAGGCGGTCGCCGCGAACAAGAGCAGTACGGTCGGAGACGGTGTACCCAGAGATGCTAATTTGGAAAGCGCGTGGGCTATAGTTCCAGGAAACCGCTTTGATTGTTAGCTTGACTTCACCGCAGATGTAGGCACTAAGAGTCAACTCGATCGCGCAGTCACGTCAGAGGCATGCGCCAAGCCATCGTATCACTCAATGTTGCGCAAGGCATGTCGGCTGCGCGCACTTTAGCGCAGCCCACCAGCACAAACAACCGACCTGCATTCGCTGCACGGTCATTATCAATCGCTTGCGGTTGAAAGCTGCATCGCATCGCCCTTGTTGCCGATCCGAACAAGTTTCGAGCGAGTCGCACTCCGATGCCGCAGCAATCCTGTTGGGTGTATGGCAACACCCCGCTTCACGCGGTGGCCTGAAATTCCCATGTGGACAGCGATCACCTTATATACCATGCCACGGCCATCTGTCGCTTGCGGGTTTTCGCAATTTTATCCAAAGACAGTTGGATGGGTTCTTAGAGAATAGACTATTCGGCGTACAACGAAGCAACCTTCTGGTGCTGACATTGGGATACGTCATTTGTAGATGGTCAGGAAACTTACGTAACGTGGCTTACCGGACTATCTTGGGCGAACGTTGAAGCTTGTGACGACGACCTCTCATGACCAACTCCATGCACACTCGATACGCGTACGCAATCGTTCCGCATTGCGTTAGTGACGATCATCTTCACAAAACACACACATCATGCGTCGCATGCACTCGACCATAGAAACTTTCCAACGGGAGAATCATGTGAGGCTACTATTCGGCCTTCTTCTTTGCTTCGGTGTACACATTACTGCATTTGCTGCGTCAGAACCTGCTGTCGAAAGTAAGAATGGTATGGTGGTCTCTTCTCAACGACTTGCATCAGAAATTGGTATCACTATTTTGAAGCAAGGCGGTAACGCGATTGATGCAGCAGTCGCAGTAGGCTACGCTCAAGCCGTCACAAACCCATGTTGTGGGAATATCGGTGGTGGCGGATTTATGACCATCCATCTCGCAGATGGTCGAGACCGGTTCATTAATTTCCGGGAAACGGCTCCGGCGGCTGCATCCGCTGACATGTATTTGGATGCGGGAGGTAAAGTTAAATCTGGCGAGAGCCTTTATGGATATAAGGCCGTCGGAGTTCCGGGTACCGTTGCCGGACTCGATATGGCAGAGTCAAAGTACGGCAAGCTATCGCGGAAGCAGGTCATGGCGCCTGCAATCCAACTCGCTCGAGATGGGTTCATTCTTACGCGTGCCGATACCGACATACTCGATACGACGGTGCAGCGCTTTAAGTCCGATCCTAATATCGCACGCATCTTCTTGCGTGCAGACGGTACTCCTCTCCAGCCCGGTGACAAGTTGGTCCAGAGAGAGTTGGCAAACACGCTTCAAAGAATTGCCAACGAGGGTCCCGATGCATTTTATCGCGGGAGCATTCCGAATAGTATTGAATCTGCTTCGAGGAATCAAGGGGGGCTGATTACTGTCAAGGATTTTGTGTCTTATATGGCTAAGGACGTCGAGCCACTAACCTGCACCTATCGAGGATATGAGTTCGTATCTGCTCCTCCACCGAGTTCCGGTGGTGTAACTCTTTGTGAAACGTTGAATATTCTCGAGGGTTACGATCTGAAGAAGATGGGATCTCAGTCAGCGGCGTCCATTCATTACATGGTAGAAGCCATGCGAAACGCCTATGAAGACCGGAATACGCTCCTGGGAGATCCGGATTTTGTGAGAAATCCTGTCGATAGACTTATTAGTAAAGATTACGCTCGCGATGTACGAAACTTGATAAATGATGATGCCCCGACTCCTTCAAAAGATATCAAGCCGGGAGTGGGCGTTCATGAAAAGCCAGAGACGACTCACTACTCTGTAATTGATCATGCCGGGAATGCGGTTTCTACTACCTATACGGTAAACGGACGATTTGGTGCTGTGGTGATGGCACCAAAAACCGGCTTCTTTCTGAATGATGAAATGGACGACTTCACAGTGAAAGTAGGAGTCCAGAATATGTTCGGTCTTGTTCAAGGCGAAAGAAATGCCATCGCACCGGGCAAACGACCATTGTCATCCATGGCACCTACGATCGTTAAGAGGGACGGCAAGGTGTTTATGGTTATTGGTTCACCTGGTGGATCGCGCATTATTACCACCACTCTGGAAGTGGCGCTTAACGTCATTGACTTTGGAATGTCGCCGCAAGAAGCGGTTGATGCACCGCGGATCCATCACCAGTGGCTACCAGAGGAAGTCTACTATGAAACGAACGGGGTTTCGCCTGATACCCTTGCGGTCCTGCGTTCGGCCGGATACAAGATGCTCGAACAAACTCCATGGGGTGCAGTCGAACTGATACTAGTCGGTCTGCCTGAAACGAGGATTGCAACTCGACAGAGTTCAGGGAACGACTCGTCGGTGTCCGGCAATGTTCGGATCGGTTATATATATGGGTCGAACGATCCCCGTCGCCCAGCTGGGGCGGCAGTTGGTTATTGATTCGTTGTCCAGTGGTCAATTACCTAATATGTTGTGGAAAAGTCAAAGTAGGGGTGAAATACGTGCGTAAAAAAGTTGTCTGTCTTTCTTTCTGCTGTAGTCGTGTTCCTGTCTAATTCAAGTCTTGCTCGGGCAGACGGTACGCTTGACAAGATTGCTTCGTCGGGCGTTGTCTCGCTGGGCCACCGCGAATCGTCGATTCCGTTCTCGTACTACGACGACAAGCAGAACGTGGTCGGCTACTCGCAGGAATTCGCGCTGAAGGTCGTGGATGCCGTCAAGCAGAAGCTGAACATGCCGGACCTGAAGGTCAAGTTGACGCCTGTCACGTCGCAAAACCGTATTCTGCTGTTTCAGAACGGCACCATCGATCTCGAATGCGGATCGACGACGAACAACGCCGAGCGCCAGCAGCAGGTTGCCTTCTCGAACACGATCTTCGTGATCGGCGCGCGCCTGATGGCGAAGAAGGACTTCGGCGTCAAGGACTGGGCGGACCTGAAGGGCAAGACCGTCGTGACGACGGCCGGCACCACGTCCGAGCGCCTGCTTCGCAAGATGAATCAGGACAAGAACATGGGCATGAACATCATCAGCGCGAAGGACCACGGCGAGTCGTTCCTGACGCTGTCGACGGGCCGCGCTGCCGCGTTCATGATGGACGACGCACTGCTCGCCGGCGAGCGCGCGAAGTCGAACACGCCGAACGATTTCGTGATCGTCGGCGCGCCGCAATCGCATGAAGCGTACGGCTGCATGCTGCGCAAGAACGATCCGGAATTCAAGAAGGTCGTCGACGATGCGATCGCCAAGGTCGAAACGTCGGGCGAAGCCGACAAGATCTACAAGAAGTGGTTCGAATCGTCGATTCCGCCGAAAGGTCTCAACCTGAACTTCCCGGAAAGCGATGACATCAAGGCGCTGTACAAGGCACCGAACGAGAAGGCAATCGACTAAATAACGTCAACTGTCGGACAACGTGTTGAACGGAACGGAACGGAACGGAACGGAAGGGGCAGGCGCTTCTTCCGTTTCTTTTTGTTGGAGTCTTCGTCATGTCATACCACTGGAACCGGAGCATTCTGCTGAGTCCGGTTTCCACCGGCGAGCCGACCACCTATCTCGGCTGGCTTCTGTCCGGCCTCTGAGTGACGGTCACCGTTTCGCTGTGCGCGTGGGTCATCGCGCTGATCGTCTGTGCTGTTGCCCGTCGGGTACCGGATCATCGTGCCGCCGCTCACGTCCGAATTCCTGAATATCTTCAAGAACTCGGCGGTCGCATCGACCATCGGTCTGCTCGACCTGTCCGCGCAGGCGCGCCAACTGGTCGACTACACGGCGCAGACGTATGAATCGTTCATCGCCGTCACGGTCGCGTATCTGATCATCAACTTCGTTGTGATGGGGCTGATGCGTATCGTCGAAGCCAGGACCAGGCCGCCTGACTATATCGGAGGCAAGTGATGCATCATTTCGACTGGAGCGGTATTCCGGGCGCACTGCCTATGCTGTGGACGGGCACCATCGTCACCTTCAAGATCACGGTTCTCGCGATCGTGGTCGGTATCCTGTGGGGCACGGTGCTCGCGCTGCTGCGGCTGTCGGGCATCAAGCCGCTCGAATGGTTTGCGAAGCTCTATGTGACGCTGTTGCGCTCGATCCCGCTGGTGATGGTTCTGCTGTGGTTCTTCCTGATCGTGCCGCAGCTGCTTCAAAACGTGCTGGGCCTTTCCGCGGACATCGACATCCGGCTCGCGTCGGCGATGGTCGCCTTCTCGCTGTTCGAAGCCGCGTACTACTCGGAAATCATCCGCGCGGGTATTCAGGCGGTGCCGCGCGGGCAGGTGAACGCGTCGTACGCGCTCGGCATGAGCTACCCGCAGGCGATGCGCCTCGTGGTGCTGCCGCAGGCATTCCGTGCGATGGTGCCGCTGCTGCTCACGCAAGCCATCGTGCTCTTTCAGGATACGTCGCTCGTCTACGTGATCAGTCTCGCCGACTTCTTCCGCACGGCCACGAATATTGGCGACCGTGACGGTACGAACGTCGAAATGGTACTGTTCGCCGGTGCGTGTTACTTCGTGATCTGCGTGGTCGCGTCGAGCCTCGTCAAAAGTCTTCAGAAAAAGGTCGCAAGATGATCTCTATCAAGAATGTGTCGAAGTGGTACGGCCAGTTCCAGGTGCTGACCGACTGCACGACGGAAATCAAAAAGGGCGAAGTGGTCGTTGTGTGCGGCCCATAGGGTTCGGGCAAGTCGACGCTCATCAAAACCGTGAACGGCCTCGAGCCGTTCCAGAAGGGTGACATCGTGATCGACGGCCAGTCGCTCACCGACAAGAAGACAAACCTGTCGAAGCTGCGTTCGAAGGTCGGCATGGTGTTTCAGCACTTCGAGTTGTTCCCGCATCTGTCGATCACCGAGAACCTGACGCTTGCGCAGATCAAGGTGCTCGGCCGCTCGAAGGACGAAGCGACCGCGAAGGGCCTGAAGCTGCTCGATCGCGTCGGTTTGCGCGCGCATGCGGACAAGTATCCGGGGCAGTTGTCGGGCGGCCAGCAGCAGCGCGTGGCAATTGCGCGCGCGCCGTCGATGGACCCCGTCGCGATGCTGTTCGACGAGCCGACGTCCGCGCTCGATCCGGAAATGATCAACGAAGTGCTCGACGTGATGGTCGAACTCGCGCAGGAAGGCATGACCATGATGTGCGTGACGCACGAAATGGGTTTCGCGAAGAAGGTCGCGCATCGCGTGATCTTCATGGACAAGGGTCTTATTGTCGAAGACGACCGCAAGGAGGACTTTTTCGCGAATCCGAAGTCGGATCGCGCAAAGGATTTTCTCGCGAAGATCCTGCACTGATTCGCGGGATGAGCGGGAGGGCGGTTAGAAGCGCGCGGCATCAAAAAGAGCAATTTTATACAAAGTTGGTTCGCGCGAAGAGGGGATCATCGATTGCAGTTCGCCTGCGGCGCAAGGCCAAGGTAGGTGTCTATGCGATAGGAGCAAGCGTCAGAAAGATGCCTTGGAGGTGCGTCAATCACCTTTTGAGAGTGCACGATGAAACGGGAGAATTTCGCCAAACTTTGGCAGGAGCATGATTTCGGTAACGCGGAAATGTTGCGTGCTGCCTATCGAAGCCATCGGTTTCCGCCTCACTCTCATGACGAATTTGCTATTGGATTTATCGAGCGGGGTGCCCAGGAATTTATATACGTTGCCGGTGAGCGGGTCATGATGCCGAAGGGGAAAATATGCGTGATAAATCCCGGCGCCGTTCATGAGGGTGGTTCCACCACAGACGGAGGATGGGATTATCGTATGATTTATATCTCCCGCTCTGAATTAGAGCGGGTGCTTGTAGACGCGAACGGAAATTCTATGGTGCATGGGCTGCATTTCACCGATACGGTAATCGAAGATCGGGAGACTCTGAGGCTGATCCACGCCGCCCATGCATGCTCGGAGTGCAAACAGAATTCCCGACTCGAAGTGGCATCGAAGCTCACGCAGTGTATTTTTCAGTTGGTCGAAAGACATGGGAGGATATCTCGGAAAATCCACCTAGGTACTCCTGTGCCGGCAGCAGTGAAGCGCGCGCGAGAATACATCGACGCGAACGTAGCGGATAATCCGTCTCTAACAACGCTGGCAGCCGTCGCCGGGATCAGCACATTTCATCTCTTGCGTGAATTCAAGCGCGTGGTCGGCGTCGCACCGCATGCGTACCTAATTCAGAGGCGAATAGAACTTGCAAAGCACCTTTATCTTAAAGGTAAATCGCTTCGTCGGGTCGCTATCGAGGTAGGTTACTACGATCAGGGTCATCTTAGCCGCGAATTCAGCCGATTCTTCGGTGTTCCTCCTAGTGCGACCCGATAGTTGTTTGGCTAAACTAAACTCGTATTAAGATTGTAGAGGTTAGTGAGTTACATTAAATGAAGTGAAAAATTTCAGTTGGCGGCGGCCCCCAGTATCACTGAAGTGAAATCATCCGCTTTCGATAGTCACACTATCGATCGACACACGAATCAATGTTGGAGGCTATTTTGTCGACGGAAGCATTTATTGTATCTATTGATGAAGCGTTGATCAGATTTGCCACGGATCGAAACTCAGATAGAGCCATGGCTTTTAAAGATGAGATGGAGGCTACTCTGGAAGATGCCGGCCTGAGAGGTGTTAAGTTAGGTCTGGTCACGCAGATGACGTCACATGACGTCGTGGCAACCTGTGAGATTATATTCGGTAGACATTTCATAAAGCGATTTGATGTTGTGATACCAAGTGACCACTCCTTCATGGGCTGGCTTGGTCTCCCTCGAATCGCATCTGCATTGACTATTCTTGATGTCCCTTCGCATCGGGCACTTGCGGTTGTCTGTAACGAAGCTGATGCGCAAGAAGCATACGAGACAGGTATCAGCCAAAGATGGTATGTGGATGAACCCGATGAGACTGCCCCGACCGAGCCATATAGTTACGTCGGTAACAGTGCTCACCATCTCATAAATTGACTTCAAACCATCCGATTCGCACTTTTGCACGCCTCGTCTGCGATATAGCACGCCTCAGTTGACATGCAGGCACGTGACCCTCTTCATTGTTTAAGTGCTATCTTGGACGGCTTAACATCTGGACCTATTCACGAGAGCGCATCTGGTGCGAGATCGTGGCGTGGAACATCGTTGGAGACTAGTCGTGAACAGCGAACAGAGGTCGTTGCGTGCATTGGTTAGTCTCTGGCTTGCACCTGATCTTCGCGGGGTAAAAGTCATCGAATTCCGGCGTGGTCATTCTAGGCGCGAGTGCTACGTCCGTGTCGAAGTATGGAAGGAGGAAGGAGCTATCGCAATGTTCTTCTTCCGTCATCGGGATGGCGGCTGGCGCGTGTTTCCTCCTGAACGAAAGAGGCCCACATTTTCGATAAGTTCATAGCCCTCATGCCGACTTTAAACTCGAGAAGGCGGTGCATAGTGTTCCAGTTCCCACAAAATTACGGCTCTAGTGTACGAACAGGACCGCTTATCAAGTAGAGCGCGGCTTATGGTACTGAGTAATCGGGTGATACCAAGTTTGTTTGAACTGGATCGATTAACCATGCAGCTTTATAAGGAATGAAAGGTGAGCGGGACTGCAAACGTTAGTGAGCGGATAGTAGCTATGCTCGAAGATTCCGAGAACATCATGGTCGAACGAATCGCAATCGCGATGGCTTTGGAGGAAATGCCAGAAGTCGCCGATATGATAATGGGTGAAGCAGAATTGAAAAAGGGTGGCCGTACACGCGCAGTCGTTCTTTCGGGCGATGGCATGGGACTGTTCTTCGAAGGAGGGGAACTCCGTAGCGCATTGCTTCCGGGAGCATGGCTGTCGAGTCCACCATCTGCAATTCTCGATAAGGCGCCGTGGGAGATCAAG
The DNA here is from genome assembly GCF_020177535.1 of Paraburkholderia sp. XV. Taxonomy (NCBI): domain Bacteria; kingdom Pseudomonadati; phylum Pseudomonadota; class Betaproteobacteria; order Burkholderiales; family Burkholderiaceae; genus Paraburkholderia; species Paraburkholderia sp. XV. Next base: position 78,662 of record NZ_JAGUUD010000007.1, read on the forward strand.
AATAAGCTACATGATCTATTGATTGAATCTGGATTTCAAGAACGATCACAGCGTGTGATTAGTCGAGTATTGACTGAAGCCGATACATTAACCCGAGTAGTTTTCAAACGATTGTTTCGATGGAGACATGTCATCGCTACCAGTGCTTATACCTGGGGAACGGGAATGTCGGCATATCTCGATAGTCAACGGTCATCGATGCAGCGTGCGGCGAAATTGAAGTCTTCCCGGCAATTGGCCGTAGTTAGCGACTACCATTCGGCGGTCAACGCAATGAGATCAATGCTGTCGCTGGCAAGTACATCGACGGACGCGCCGTGGCTTTCCGAGATATCGACGTTTCCGAATTTGGCAACATGGACGCCTTCAAGTTCTATGACTCGTGAGCGCCTGATGCTACCGGCGATACAAGGCGCAGTGGCGGCGACCTGGTTTAGCATCGAAGCCGTAGATCTATATCAACGTCGGATGGACGTGGCGCTAACACAGCTCAGTGTGCTTGACGCGGCATTGGGCCTCACAGCCTTTGCGGTGCGTTTCCCAGATCGTGCGAATGAAATTCTGGAGCGCGCGATAAATAGCTTGAACCGACTGGGGCACATTTCGGATAGCCTTGCATTTTCCGAAAGCATTCGGCGTTCAATGGAGTCCGCAGTGAACGCTCCAATGCAATGTGTCGAGTTCATCGCATCGTGGCAAGACGGCGTCGACGGCGGTCACCCGGCATCTCCTGTATCGCGGGAAAGCGAAATTGCTGCCCGGTTTGTGAAGATATTGTCGCGAGAGCACTTAGATTCTGCACTCTTAGTAAACGGGTATTTTCTGGCGATTATTGGGATCCGGCTATTCTCAGCTGATGACCCTTGGATGTTCTATCCGGAACCGAACGCACTCAGACTTCCTCGTGACTTCGCAAGCGAACGGCAGGCGTTGTTACGTTCGGGTGACGGTTCGATCAAAGTGTCTTTCGAAGATGGGGCGACCCGTCACTGAGTCGTTCGAACGCAGACAAGGTGACGCTGGAAACGCTCTCACGAAAATCGATTACGGGGTCGCGCGAACACCTACGCGCTGAACCGGTGGGAAGTGCTTCTACACTATCGCGATGACGGCCGGTTCGAAATGGACAATCTGCCAGTCGGGCGTGCGCTACTTGGCACATCGATCGGTCAACGTAGCTATTTGCACTTATTGGCGCGGATTCCGACGGCGAACGTGGCGCTTCGATCTACAGTCTCGTCGGCACCACAGCTCAGTGGTAGCCCGAAGCCTATCTGAGCTTGTGCTCGGGCGCATTGCGGTCCATCCGAACAACCGTGTCATAGAGTTGCCGCGTGGCCGATGGCTGAGCAGTGAACTACTCACGCAAACGAAAGTGCATCTGCTGGAACAACGGCGCCGTGATGCCGTAATACCTCGTTGCGGAAATTGCCGAATCGGTGGCCTCCGCCCCACTGTGAGTGCACTAGGGACACTCGTTTGCAGCGTGTTGCATCGTTGCGTTCCGGTGCATGTCGATGCCGAACTGCTTGCTGACTCGGGTCCCGCACAAGCGCTCATCTCCATTGATTTAAGAGCGTATCGCCGTTGCCAGACGCAACGATCTCATAACACTCCTCATAGATAAGTACGTCGCACACGGTTATGCCCCCGTTCGAGAGCTTCCGTTGTACCGCTCGCGGTGGATTATCAATACAGGACGTGCAGTACGCTCCTGTGCCGACTGCCGGTCGTCGTTTCGCATCTGGGCTGAGCTGCGGCGCGTCGCAGCATCTGCGAGGTCATGACTAATTCTCGGGATCTACCTGGTGCGGGGTCGTGGGGCGCTTCTTCGGTTCCCCGACTTCGAATCGGCCGCAATACCTCTTCGACGTGGGGGAATTTCATTGCACGGTTGACTGATTGCCGCTGCGACGTGAGGGGCGCTGATGTTGAGGTGTGCCGTCAACAAAAATCAATTTTGTATAAATGAGCCTGTCTCGACTCTTTTACGATTGCATTGTCAGGCGCCAGTGTCGCTGACCGATGACCGACCGTGTCGTTTGGTAGCGGCGCCTAGGAATCGAACGCGTCCCGAATACGACTCTTAACTTGAAAGGGCATCTCATGGCAAGGCAACTTACGGAAAAAAGCGCGCACGACTATGATGGATTTTCGCCGGCGACCCGGGCTTTGCATATTGACAAACATCTTGAACCGGGAACTGGTGTTGCGCCTGCAATTATGCAGTCGGTCACTTACGTGTCTGAAGACGGCCCCGACTTCGCGCTGAAAGCAACCGAGCCCCATAACGATGTCTTTTATGCTCGGCACGGCAACCAAACTGCATCTCGAGCCGCCATGATTGTTGCAGACATGGAAGGAAAGGAAGCGGGAATGATGTTCGCTTCGGGCATGGCGGCAATCTCGACTACGCTGTTTGCGTTCCTGAAAAAGGGCGATCACATCGTGGCGCAGAAGAGTCATTACATTGGCACCACCACGCTGACGAATGAGACGTTTGCGCAATACGGTATAGATGTCACACTGGTCGATCAGACGGACGCTAACGCTTTCGAGAAGGCGATTCGCCCAAACACGAAAGTCTTCATGCTCGAAACACCAGTTAATCCGACAATGCATGTGACGGATCTGAAGGCCGTGAGTGATGTCGCGAAGAAGCATCGAATCATCACGGTAGTGGACAACACGTTCGCCACTCCCTTTAATCAACGGCCTGGCGATCTCGGTGTCGATATTATTGCTCACAGCGCGACGAAATACATGGGTGGTCATCACGACCTGCTCGCGGGGGTTGTCGTTGGTTCGAAGCAACACCTCGACGTCATCTGGGACATGAATATGACTTTTGGCGGAGTGATCGCCCCGTTCACTTCGTGGCTCGTGTTGCGTGGCTTGCGTACGATGAAACTGCGGGTCGAGCAAACCAATCGTAACGGGTTGGCGATTGCCAAATTTCTTGAAGGAAACGCGAAGGTCGGCAACGTTTACTATCCGGGACTCGAATCGCATCCGCAATACTCGCTTGCGCGGCAGCAGATGAAAGGTTTTGGGGGCTTGCTGACCTTCGAGTTGAAAGGCGGCTACGAGGCCGGTCAACGCTTCATCAAGGCGCTCCGAATTCCGTTTTATGCGGCTAGCCTTGGCGGTATTGATTCATTGGTCATCCAGCCATCGGCGCTTTGGGCTGGGCGCCTATCCGAGGAACTTGTCGCGAAACAGGGCGTCGACCCCGGGCTGATCCGCTTTTCTGCTGGTATAGAGGAAACGGAAGACCTTCTGTCCGACATTGCTCAGGCATTGGAGAGAATTTGATGGTCGCGAGCCGAATTGACCTCCTGACACGTTCGGGAATTCGCCGGGTTATGAGTATCGCTGCGCTTGCTGAGGCGGCTGGAAAGAAAGTAATACACCTCGAAGTGGGCCAACCGGACTTCCCCACGCCAGTTCACATTCAGGAAGCTGCTGCCCGTGCAGTCATGAACGGAAAGACTGGATACACGGCCTGTCCGGGCATCACCGAGTTGCGTGAGGCGGTCGCGCGACGCATTTCCGGTCGCACGGGGACGGAGATCGCTGCGAAAGAAGTTCTGGTGACCACAGGCGCTGTCAATGCGATCTATCTAGCGTTCGCATCGCTTCTCGAAGCGGGAGACGAGGTTCTTGTGCCGGATCCTGGCTGGCCGAACTACCATAGTTGTGTTGTTATGTCCGGCGCAAAGTCGGTGAGCTATCCGCTTGTGGCGAATCGAGGATATGAGCCGGATTTCGAGGCGCTCGAAGCACTGGTGACCCCGAAAACCCGCGTTATCTTTGTTAACACGCCGGGCAATCCGACGGGCGTTGCGTGGTCGAGAGCGACGTTGCAACGAATCGCCCAATTTGCTGAAAGGCATGGATTGTTCATCCTCTCTGACGAGGTGTACGAAGACATGGTCTTTGAGGGGCGGCACATAAGTATGCTCGAGGTCGCACCAAAGGAGCGGGTTCTCCTGGTCTCCGGAGTATCGAAGAGCTATTCGATGACGGGCTGGCGAATTGGGTGGATGGTCGCGTCGGTGGAGATCGTTGAAGCGGCTGCTGCTCTTGTTGAGCCTACAACTTCTTGTCCTCCTTCTCCATCGCAGTATGCTGCGCTTGCGGCACTTGACGGACCGCAGGACGAAGTTGATCTGATGCGTCGAACTTATCGCGATCGCATGCTCGCCGTCCAGAAGCCGTTAATGGATGCAGGGATCTTGCTCGCGGAGCCTAGCGGCGGATTTTTTGCGATGGTTGACATCTCACGATCCGGAATGAAATCTGACGATTTCGTTGAGGCATTGCTGTCGGAGAAGGGAGTGGCGGTGGCCCCCGGTGCAACATTCGGTAGGTCGTCGGACCGTAGTATTCGTATTTCGTGCGCAACACGTCTCGAAGACCTTGAGGTTGGTGTCAAGTCCATCATTGATTTTATTCAAGAGAAGGAACAGTCGTCGTAACAAGGACGTACTGAGTCGCTGGTCGCCACAAGCGTAGCGCGACGCCCGTAGGCAGTCGACATTCAAAGCGAGTGTCTTTCGCCGGTCGTACGGATGGGTACGGCCGGATTTTTCCATTGTTGCCTGTAACGTGCGGTCTATTTACAGGAGACAAAACCGATCCAAGCCAATTGGAATGGAATTGCTTGCAGAACTGAGGGCAATGTGAGCCGATGTGCCATTCCAGCTTCGGATTTCTCTTGCTGGCAAGTCGGGAATCGATGGGTGTCCGAGATTGGTAGCCGTGCCACTTCGATTTGCTTGCTATTGATAGGCAATAGGAAATATCTAGGCGCGATGCGCCTAGCAAATTGCTTTAGCGCAGCATTGCGCATGCGTAATGAATCAGATCGGGTCTGGACGTGTGTAATACGGTAGCTGGTCATTGGCGAAGTCCGTAGTCTACGCGAGCAATCCTTAAACAATTTTCGGTAAGTCGATGCAGAAGGTGCGACACGCGCCGCTGACAGTCGCCGGTAGAGCCGTCCGATGTGCACTCTGGCCACGCATGATGTAATCATAATGTAATATATTCGTGTATCTACCAGGGCTAGCCGCTTAATCACAGCGCGACCGAAGGTAATCGCATTGACACACTTCTGTCTTCGTGCGACCAACAGATAGCGACGACCAGGCGGACCGCCGGATCCGAATGCGTGAGCAATCGCGCCACGCCTGCGCTTCGCACGCGACGAGGAGGTTGCCGTGGCGAGTCGCTTACGCGGTCTCTGACCCAGCAACTTCGTCGGATCAATTTTTAGCAATTTTATCCAAACATGATGTTGCAACTTGAGCGACCATCGCTCGACACGACGCACCGGGGTGTTGTTCAGCGGTTGGCGACGTAATGTATGGAGATCGGGTGCCCTTAGGTTGCCATGATCCGTGGTGGTAGGCTCATCCACAACCCGAGTTGTCGCTGGAATTTTTGATCGATGGACGGTAGTCGAAGATACCGGTCGTGGGATTCAGATGAATATGGATTGCAGCGTTTGATGGTGTACGCGGGAATAGTTGCAACCCAACTTGGAGAGTTTTGGATATGAAGAAGGTTGGATTGGTTGGATGGCGGGGCATGGTCGGATCGGTCCTCCTCAAGCGGATGCGCGAGGAAAACGACTTTGGAACGTTTGAAGCTTACTACTTCAGCACATCCGCTGTGGGCCAGCCATACCGTGACTTCCGTGGTCAAGGGCATGTCCTTCTCGATGCGAATTCGATTGAGCAACTGGCCGAGATGGACATTGTGGTGACCTGCCAAGGCGGCTCGTACACTCAGGCTGTCTATTCTAAATTGCGCGATTCCGGCTGGGATGGGTATTGGGTCGATGCTGCATCTGCGAAACGCATGGATGACGACTCGATCATCGTTCTGGACCCAGTCAATCGCCTTCAGATTGAAGCGGCGATTGCATCGGGTGTTCGCAATTATATCGGCGGGAATTGTTCGATCACGCTTTCGCTCGTAGGTCTCGCTGGATTGTTCAGGGCTGAACTGGTTGAATGGATGTCCGTCATGACCTATCAGGCTGCTTCTGGCGCGGGGGCGGCACACGTGCGAGAACTGCTGCAGCAGATGTCGGCGCTCTCCGACCGTACTCGGGAGGTACTTCGCGACCCGACGACGCCAACTATCGATGTCCTTGACAAGGCGCGGCAGGCATGGGCAGACAGCGATTTCCCGACAGCAGAGTTCGGCGCTCCACTTGCCGGAAGTATCATTCCCTGGATCGACAGCGACCTGGGAAATGGAGTCAGCAGGGAGGAGTGGAAGGGGGAGGTTGAAACCAACAAAATACTAGGGCTTGCGCCTGGCAGCATTCGGGTCGACGGGCTTTGCGTGCGGGTCGCGGCTCTTCAGAGCCATTCTGCAGCCATCACGTTCAAGCTCAAAGAGAGTAGGGATATCGAGGAACTCGAAGCTTTGATTTCCGGTGCGCACGAATGGGTTGAGTATGTGCCAAATAGTAAGTCGGAATCGGTCGGGCGTCTGACGCCTGCCGCTGTAAGCGGATCCCTGAAGGTTGCCGTCGGTCGCCTCCGAAAAATGGGAATCGACCAAAACGTCTATACCGTTCTAACGACTGGGGATCAGCTGCTCTGGGGGGCTGCGGAGCCTATTCGTCGTGTGCTGACGATTCTTCTTGCTACTGCGTGATCGATCCGAGGTCTTTTCTAGTACTTTATCAAGGTGGCTATCGGAATGGCGTCGAGGTCATTGGGCCGCGCGTCAATACCTCGCGTTCTCGAAAATAAGCTCTTCTGTTTGTGCAGCAACGGTCGATGCAGACGACGATCTCTTTCAGTGGCGACGTCGATCGCGTCGGTCGAGCGCCGGCAATTCTCCTGATTGTAGCTTCGGTCGATCTGCACGCTTCGAGGTCTTTTAGTGGACGCCTTGTTGATTTCCACCGAATTCTGACCCACTGGGGATGCGGACATTTTCCTGGACTGATTTACGTCGTTAGCCCGAGACTTTCACGATATTCGATGGGGCTGAGATAGCCAAGCGAGCCCTTGATCCGTTTCTCGTTGTACCAGCGAATGTAGGCGTTCAGTACCTCAACGAACTCAGCGATGGTTGTCGAACGCCAGTCTCCTGGATAGAACATCTCGGTCTTCAGCCTGCCGAAGAATCCCTCACAGGCCGCGTTGTCCGGTGAACAGGCTTTACGCGACATGGACCGGACCAGATTGGCCCTTGCAACCCGAGATAGCCATCCCGGCCATCGGTAGTGGCCACCCCGATCGGAGTGCACAATTGGCCTCTCATCGTCCTCGGTCACGGTCTCGATAGCCGCATCTAACATGGTATTCACAAGCTCTGCGTCGGGGCTTGTGCCAATCGTCCAGCTGACTACCATGCCATCGAAGCAGTCGATCATGGGCGATAGATATACCTTCCCCGCGGGAATCTGGAATTCGGAGATGTCCGTGACCCACTTTTCGTTCGGGGCATCAGCATGGAAATCGCGATTGATGATGTTATCTGGGGCAGGGCTAATTTCTCCGATATACGAACGGTATCGGCGACGCCTGGGCCTGGCCGCGTGGAGGCCGCCCTGTTTCATGAGGCGACGCACGACTTTCTCCGATAGAAACACCCGTTGCCGGCTGAGCGCTGCCTGCACCCGACGATAGCCGTAGGATCGGTGATTGTCCTCGAAGATCTCAGCAACGGTACAACGGACCTCCGCATATTTGTCGGCAACCCGTATGGACGACCGATGGTAGAAATAGGAGCTGCGCGCCAGGTCCAACCGCGCGAGCATCTCAGCCAAACCGTATTCTTTTCTGAGGGCGTCAACCAGCGTTGTCTTCTCCCGGTTGCTCAGGAGTGGCAGGTCGACGCCCAGGTCTTTTTTTACGAGTTCATTCGCCTTCTTCAACAGGTCGTGTTCAAGCTGCAGATTGCGGATGTCGCGCCGGAGCTCTTCGACCTGCTGCTCCAGTTGGTCCCGATCCGTCTCTGCGGGTGATCTCTTGTCGCGCTTCATGGATGCAGGGGCCTCTCGCCCGAGTAACTGGTTCTTCCAGTTGTACAGCGTCACCCTGTCGACGTCCAGCTTTCGCGCCACCGCCTCCGCGCTTCCTTGCCGTGTGCACAGTTCGTACACTGCGGCTTGCCTGGACGGCAATGACGCGGCCGGTCGACCTCGCTTGCCAACCACATATGTCCTGGCTTCAGGATAGCGCTCGCGAACCCACGCCGTCAGTATCTGGCGACAGGGATAGCCTAATGCCCGGAGGGTAAAGCTGACGCACCGCCCGTGATTGACGTAATGCTCAAGTGCCAGGTTCTTCTGTTCCTCTGAGTACTTCGGCTTGGCGCGAACATATTCTTTCTGCAGATCGCCACTGCTCTCGAATTCCGCACACCACGCCTTGAGAGAATTCTTCGTCGGGTAACCCAGCTGGCGGATCGTTGCCTTGACGCGCTTCCCGAGCTTCAGGTACAGCTCGACCGCCCGAACGCGGTCTGCGTATGAATACATGGACTACCTCCAAAGTAGTCCAGGATTTTGTCCGCATCCCCGGTGGGTCAATTCTCCGTGGACATCAACACCCCAGCGGAATGCTGTTCATCCGTAACGAGAACGGCTCTCACAATCCACACGAAGCGATGGCCATCGACGATTTCATGCTGGGCGTGCGCGTGCTTGCAGACACTATTAGCGACCTCTAACGAGTGCGCACCGGTCAAGGAGCGGTCATGGTTCAATCAGCCACCCTTCGCCGCCCCGACAGCATGCATCTGCATCTGCGCGACGATGCCATGCTTCGTACGGCGCTGCCTTATTCGGTGCGGCATTTCGGCCGCGCTATCGTGATGCCGAACCTGAAGCCGCCCGTTACAACAGTAGCCGCCGGCCGAGCCTATCGGCAACGCATTCTTGATGCCTTGCCCCAAGGGACAACATTCGAACCGTTGATGACCTGTTATCTGTGCGACGGCACGGACCAAGCAGAAATCCGCGCTGGAGTCGAGGAGCGTGTGTTCACTGCGGTGAAGCTCTATCCCGCGGGGGCGACTACGCATTCCGAGTATGGTGTGACCGCAATCGACAAGGTTGCGAGAGTTCTGGAAGTGATGCAGGAGTTCGGGATGCCGCTTCTCATTCACGGTGAGAGCACCGATCCGGCGGTAGACGTTTTCGACAAGGAAGCGATTTTGCTCGACCACACGCTGAAGCATTTGCTAAAGGCGTTCCCCGCGCTCAAGGTAGTACTCGAGCACATCACCACGGAACAGACCACTGACTATGTGTGGCGGACACCAGTGGCCGGCGCGCCGCGACGATCGCACCACAGCATCTCCTTTTTAACCGAAATGCGATGTTCACGGGAGGATTGCGTCCGCATTATTACTGTTTGCCGGTTCTGAAGCGTGAGCAGGATAGGCTTGCGCTTCGGCGCGTCGCGACCTCCGGATCACGGTCATTCTTTCTCGGCACAGATTCAGCGCCGCACGAGCGCAGAGCAAAAGAAGCTGCGTGCGGTTGTGCAGGTATATTCAGTACAGCGACAGCGCTCGAAGCACACATGACTGTGTTCGACGAGGAGCGTGCACTGGACCATTTTGAAGCCTTCGCGAGCGAGAATGGTCGGCTTTTCTACGGTCTTCCGCCGAATGAAGGTATGGTCACACCGACGCGTGACCGCAATGACGCGCCACGAACCGTCACGCTCGGTGATGTGGGATCGATTGAAACGTCTATGGGAGGGTGCCCCTATGTGATTCGTCAAGCGGTAGGGGCGGATTTTGGTTGGTAGAGGGTGCCGTCGCGCAGCATGGCGAACAGCACGTCGCAGCGTCGTCGAGCGAGAGCGATGAGCGCCTGATTGTGGCGCTTGCCCTGCTGGACCGTGCGCGCGTAATAGTCCCTTGAGATCGGGTCTCGCAGGGCAGCAAAGGCCGAGAGGAAGAGCGCTCTCTTGAGTACCTTGTTGCCCCGTCTGGACGGGTGTTCGCCACGGATGGACGAGCCCGAGCGTCGGGTCACCGGGGCGAGGCCGGCGTAGGCGGCGAGATGCGCAGCCGATGCGAAGGCTTTGTGAGCGACTTCAGTGAGGAGTCTGGCGGCGGTCCTGACGCCGACTCCCGGCATGCTGGTCAGGACCGGCCAAAGAGGGTGTGCGTGCACCAGACGTTCAACTTCGCTGGCAACCTCCTCGCGTTGCTTGCGCAAGGATGCGAGTTGCTGGGCAAGACGCGGCATGACGATGGTTGCGGCCTGAGTACCGGGCACGATCACAGCCTGTTCGCTGAGCGCCTGGACGATGTCGGAAGCCAGGCTCTTGCCCATGCGAGGTGCGAGTTTGTTGAGGCGGTTGGCGAGTGTTTTCTCGCTGGCTGAGGCGAGCTCGGCGGGTGACGGGTATTGCTCAAGCAGATCGAGCACGGCCGGATGGTCGAGGCGCGGCCCCAGGACCCTTTCCAGCGCCGGATGGATCTGGGTGAGCAGACCTCGAATGCGGTTGCTGGTCTGCGTGATCTGGGCCGCCAGATCGTCGTCGAAGCCGCACAGCATGGTGAGTTCGGCGAGTGGTTCGTCGGCCAGCCGAAGTGAGCGCAGCGTATGCGGCATTGAGCGCGCGGCTTCAGCAATGATGGCGGCATCGCGAGCATCAGTCTTGGCTTCACCGGCGTGCAGGTTGGCGATGCGGCGCATAGCCAGACCCGGTAGATATGCGACCAGAACACCTTCATCACGGGCGACTGCCACGGGCAACGCGCCGATGGTGGCGGGTTGATCGACGACGAACAGGAGCCGGCCGTGCGTCTTGAGTTCGGTAATGAGAGCGCGCAGCTCGGCCTCATCGTTGGGCAGCGCCTTGTTGTAAACGCGCTTTCCGCGCCGATCGAGGGCGACGGCGTGATGGTGGTCTTTGCCGACATCGACGCCGACGAATACATCGACAGAGCTATGTTGTTGGTTCTCTTGCATCGAAGGCTTTGCAGGTTGAACGGTTTGGCCTGCAACATCGGTGGCAAGTCTCGGCATCCACGTTACGGACGACCTCAAGATATCCTGGCCGAGCCCCTATTAGCGATCACCAGCCACCCACCAGGCCCGGTGACAACACCCCCCCGGATCATGACTGCGACTGGGGGCGAGAATCATGCCGGGCCTAGCTGGCCAAATCCTCGATTGTCGAGGAATGAAGATAGTTACGGGGGCGGACAGAGAGCTTGTGTGCAATAGCCTAGACTAAATCTGACAGTGGTCGGTTTCTCGTGCCGTTGCGCGTGAGCGCGGAGGACGTAGTCCGAAGCGGCAACGCGCGCGGTGAACCGCAAGGAGTCCGCCATGACTCAGGAACAGAAAGTCATCCGCGCCAAGGTCGGCATGCTCGAACTGGTGCGGCAACTGGGCAATGTCAGTCAGGCCTGCCGGGTAATGGGCTATTCCCGCGACAGCTTCTACCGCTTCAAGGAACTGTACGACAAGGGCGGTGAAGCGGCCCTGCAGGAAATTTCCCACCACCGCCCGCTGCTAAAAAACCGCGTGGATCCCCAGGTCGAGGCCGCGGTGATCGAACTGGCCCTGGAACTGCCCGCTTACGGCCAGATCCGTATCGCCAACGAGGTGCTCAAACGCCACGCCCTCAGCGTCTCGCCACAGGGAGTGCGTAGCATCTGGCTGCGCCATGATCTTGAGACCATGAACAAGCGCCTGAAGGCGCTGGAAGCGAAGTCCGCCCAGGAAGGGCTGGTGCTGACCGAATCGCAGCTCACCGCGCTGGAGCGGGCCAAGCTGGAAAAGGAAACGCATGGCGAATTCGAATCTGAATGCCCCGGCTACTGCGGCGCCCAGGATACCTTTTATGTGGGCACCCTCAAGGGCGTCGGCCGCGTCTATCAGCAAACCTTCGTCGACACTTACTCGAAGGTGGCGTTTGCCAAACTCTACGACCGCAAGACCCCGCTGCCGGCAGCCGACCTGCTCAATGATCGCGTCGTGCCGTTCTTCGACGGCTACGGTATTTCGCTTGCTCGCGTTCTGACTGACCGGGGTATCGAGTACTGCGGAAACCCCGAGCATCACGAATATGAGCTCTATCTGGCCGTGGAGAACATTGATCACACCCGTACCAAAGCTCGTTCTCCACAGACCAACGGCATCGTCGAGCGACTTCACAAGACAATGCTCAACGAGTTCTATCGCATCGTGTTCCGCAGGAAGATCTACGACTCGATCGCCGCCCTGCAGACCGATCTCGACGCATGGCTTGACCAGTACAACAATGAGCGCGAACATCAAGGGCGCTGGTGCTACGGCAAAACGCCTATGCGTACCTTCCTCGACTCACTCGAACTCGCCAGGGAGAAACTGCTTCCTCACTGAATCGCCTTCCTTCATTCGTTTCCCCGACTACCTGTCAGGTCCGGTCCAGGCTAATACAGCTTGTGACATCGCGGCGCGCGAATTGACTCCGTCTGCGTGCTGCAAGCCGTCATATCCGCTCCCTCACCGCTTCGACATTTCTGCGATAAACCACAGTTTTATCGCGATGACGTTCGGTGACGGGTCTGCAGCTTTTGGGTGGGCGAGATAGTATCCCGTGGGTAGTTGCAATGGCAAGTCAAACAGCTCCATCAATGCGCCGGACGCTAACTCTTCGGCGACGAGTAATTCGCTTGTCAGGACTATTCCTTGACTTCTCACTGCGGCTTCTACAGCCATTAGCGATTGATCGAACTGGATTCCCGGAATCGACTTGATCTGGCTCCGCGACAGAAAGCTGTTTTCCAGCAACCAACTTTCCCAGTGCGGATGCAGGGTGTTGTGCAGAAGGGTTGCGCGGACAATGTCAGCCGGCAATCCTAAATCAAGGCGTTTCGCATATTCAGGGCTACAGTAAAGTCTCGCCGCATCCCGAAAAATGAGCGTCAAATCCAAACCGCTGTTGTCGCCGTCGAAGTAGCGTACGGCGAGGTCCACCGCATCAAGATCAAAATCAATAAAAGAGGTCGAGGTCGAGAGATTTAGCGAGATATCCGGATGCGCATTCAAGAACGCCGTCATCCTTGGTGCAAACCATTTGGCGGCGAAGCTCGGTGGCATCGACAAGCGAAGTCCCCGATGCTGATTCTCCCGCATCTGCCTGCTCGCCTGGATGATCGTTGCAAGCGCGGGCTGCACCTGCGTGTAATAAGTTCGGCCCTCGGGCGTCGGTACGATCTGGCGTACCTGACGGACAAACAGAGGCACCCCAAGCCACTCCTCAAGCTTTTGGATCTGCTGGCCCACCGCCCCGGGGGTGACATTCAGTTCATCGGCAGCCGAAGAAAAACTGCCATGGCGCATCGCCGCTTCGAATGCGACAACGGCCCGTAAGGGTGGGGTTGGGCTCATAAACGAGTTTTTCTATGCTATAGCCAAGTTTATATCGTTTGTCGTGTGAGCGGCCACTGTGGAAAATACTGACAAACATCGTTTTTAGTTGAGATCGATCACGAATCCTGCAAGCGTTGCTTTCGGGCTCCTGGGTTTTATCTGGGGCACTAATTTCCTGTTCATGCGTTGGGCCAGCGAGTTCATCTCGCCGTCCCAGATCGTTTTCCTTCGCGTGTTGTTTGGATTTGTGCCCATACTGGCATACGCGCTCCTTCGCGGGGCGCTGTCCTGGAAGCAGCTCAGGCACGCTCACCACTTCTTCGTGATGTCCCTTCTTGCGACGACTATTTACTACTACTCTTTCGCAAAGGGCGCATCACTATTGCCGTCAGGAATCGCCGGGATGCTGAGCGGCGCAATTCCGCTGGTATCGTTTGTCTGTGCGTGGCTTGTGTTGCGATCTGAGCGACCGACTGGGCGCATGATCGCAGGTCTTGCGAGCGGGCTTATTGGAATCTGTCTCATCGCACGCCCTTGGGCCGGAACATCATACGGTGTCAACCCTGAAGGGGTCATGTACATGATGATTGGCTGCCTGAGCGTCGGATGTTCGTTCGTCTACGCAAGGCGCTTCCTCGCAAAACTCGACCTGTCTCCTTTGGCTCTATCCACCTGGCAGATTGGGTTTGCTCTCGTAACGATTGGCTTGACTACCCATTTCGAAGGAATGTCAGCGTTAACGCAAAGCCTGCATGCGACACTTGGGCTGGCGATCGGACTTGGGTTGACCGGGACAGGGGTGGCCTACATGCTTTACTACTACATCGTTCAGAAGCTTGGCGCGCTGACTGCGTCCAGTGTTACCTACTTGCCGCCTGTCGTAGCCAGCCTTATCGGCGTAGGTTTCGCTGATGAGCCGCTTCATGTGGTCAACTGCATTGCAATGCTCTGCATCTTGGGCGGAGTTTTTCTTCTCCAGTCACGCAAGCCTCGTATGCAAGGTGCCCGGATTCTAAAGACCTGTTGCTGGATTCTTGAGCGTACGATTTGCACGCACCGCTGAGTCGTAGCGGGTCCATCTACGCGTTGAAGGCAACGAGTCAACGATACCGAACTCACGTCACTAATCCAGCGGCGTGAGTTTGTCACATATTAGACGCCCCGGCAGACGTCCGGCGAACCGTGCGGCTCGTTTATTCGAGTCCTTCGAGAATGCGGAAGTCGCGGTCAGCGGCACCCTCAATCACGGCCAGAGCTTTGCGATATGTCGGACTTTCATTAGAGTCCCACAGCGGTTTCAAGACTTTCGAACTCTACAACTATAGTACGCTGGGAATCTCCGATGTCTTCCCGGGTTGCTGCGGGGCCGCGGACTAGGAACTGACCGCCTGCCGCCTGTACAGCGGGACCCGCGATTGAAGAGTAAGCGGCAAGCTTCTCAGCATCGTAGATCTTGTGATGCGCGATAACCCAATAGCTTTTTTTAGAAATAAATTGCGTCTCCTATTCCTTTGGGGCGTACTGCATTTCGCCATTGCCGAATGACCAGTCTTCGCGCGCGACGTCAACAAGGCTGATCCAGATATCCTCCTTGCGCAGGCCGGTCTTCGCGTGGATGCCATCTGCGATTGCCTTGTAGAACGCCTTCTTGACGTCGATGGTTCGACCAGAATTCCATGTGACCTGAATGAAGACGATGTTCGACGTGTAGTCGATGCCGAGATACCCCTCAGTCAGATAGACCAGTTCATCAGCCGAATGGCGGGAGATGATCTGGAACTTGTCGTTTTTCGGAACGTGGGCGAGGCTGACCATCGCCCCATACACGGTATCACTGACAGATTTGACGACTTCAGGCTTCGGGTTTTTCGAGATATTGATAAACGGTGTTTGGGCGGATCACGTCCTCGCGTCACTAATCAATCCAGCGGACGTTTGATCTTGTCAACACGGCGCCATGCCACGCTTACGGTGTAAGCGCAATCCTTGTGACTCCAGCGGAGGCGCGACGCGACGTGCCGTCGTTTGCAGCGCAGACGCAGCCGATGGTGCTGACATCGATGATACGGTCGTCATGATCACCCAAGAGGATATCGCCTGCTGAATGTTTGCGGATTAGGGCTCCGTGACTTTCCTTAGATCGTTAAAATTTGGCTCGGCGCGCTCGATACAACAGGTTGATTGTTTGATGCAACCGTGAACGTGGAGGTGGCGCCAAGGAGGGTATGAGCCTGTTCAGCCATGGAATGAGCTGCTGCTGCCGCCTGCTCCACGAGAGCGGCATTCTGCTGGGTCACCTGATCCATCTGGGAGACCGCTTGGTTCACCTGCTCAATGTCAACGCGTTGCTCTTCAGACGCACGTGATATTTCTGTCACCAAGGTTGCGACTTCTTCGACGGAGGCGATCGTCTCGTTAATCGTCGCACTCGTCTTCTCCGCTGCCGTTGTGCCGTTGGAAACTTTTTCAACCGATTCGAGGATAAGCGTCTTTATCTCTTTCGCTGCAGAGGCGCTTCGCTGGGCTAGTGTACGTACCTCTGCTGCGACGACAGCAAACCCCCGCCCCTGCTCACCGGCTCGGGCTGCTTCAACGGCAGCGTTGAGCGCCAAGATATTCGTTTGGAAGGCGATGCCCTCGATTGTGGCGATGATTTCAGACATTTTCGCCGAGGACTGGTGTATCTCACGCATGGTACTTACCATCTCGTGCACCGAATGTCCCCCGACGCGAGCGATATCGGAAGCCGTTCCTGCAAATTGCGAAGCTTTTTTTGCGTTCTCGGCGTTGCGCTGGACCTTCGACGTCAAATCATGCATGCTCGAGGCAGTTTCCTGTAGAGAGGCCGCCTGTTCCTCAGTACGCTGGGAGAGATCGGTATTGCCTTGGGCGATTTCGGACGCTGCGACCGAGATTGATTGGCTCGACGCTTTGATGCCGCGGACAATCGACGACAGCTGTTCGCGCATCTTGTTTAATGAAAATGAGAGGCTCGTATGATCGCCGTCCTTCAGAGTGATGCTTGCAAGGAGGTTCCCAGCTGAGATCTCCCCGGCGAACCGTACCGCATCCTGTGGTTCACTCCCCAGTTGTCTAGAAAGTGCACGAGCTATTAACGTACCTAAGACTGCAGCGAAGATAACTGCTGTGAAGATCAGGACGATTACAATGATCACGGCACGCGTGTGATCGGAGGCGGCTCGCATTCCATCCTCAGCTGCAGCGGAGACGGTTGAGTCAACGAGGATTCCGATGTCTTTTTCAATGTCAGTGCGCAATGCAAGTCCCTCAAACCGCATCATATCGATTGCGTCGGATGTCTTACCGGCGGACTTGAGCTCTCTGAGCTTCCGGGTTCCCTCTTGATACTGGCGGAACTTTACGAGGAGATCCTCGTAAGCCCTAGCCTGGGCCGCAGTAGCCGGCAGCTGTCCGTAACTTCTTGCAGCTGAATAGAAGTCACCGACTGCGGCGTCAATTCCGGCATTAAATTTCGCGATTTCTTCGGGTGCTGTCGATACCAGCATCCGATACTCGTTCAGCCGCGTATCTCGCATTGCAGAAAGCATTGTGAGTCCATATCGAACGGATGGGAGCCGAACGGCACGGACCACTTCTGACTGTGCGTTCTCTTTCCCAACCTCGATGAGGCCCGCAATCCCAACCATGAAAAGAAATGCGATTACGATGCTAAACGCCAAGATGAGCTTGGTCGCGACCTTTAAATTTTTTACGATGGACATCCATCCTCCTTCCGGAACACAAACGTTGATGCAAAGATGCATATACATCCGTTTACGGCGAACCGTGCGCTCACTTTAGGGGGGCGGCGATACTTGACCTTTTCGAGAAATGCTCCCGGCGTCCAAGGACACGGATTGTTGAAAGCCGCTCCACCTCTGGAATGTTACGTGGTGGGACTTGCACGGCGACGGAAGGTGCTACGTGCCCTGGCAGGCGGTCCTCGGGGGAAATGTGTCGGACCGAGGCCGGCGCGCATATCGGGGCCATGCTTGGTCAAGGAAAAATCCGCGGACTTGATGTCTAACGATGGTCGATTTTTTGGAAAAGGTCACGCCGCGCGCTTCACGCGAAGAAATGGAGGCCCACAACGCAAGTATCCGCAAGGAGTCGGTTCGACTCTTCAAGGAGAGGGGTTTCAATGGCGTGTCTGTGGCTGAGATTATGTCTGGGGCGGGCCTTACCCAGGGGGCTTTTTAGGCCATTTCAGTTCAAAGGACGAACTCGCGGAGGTTGCATGCGGGCAGGCTGGTTGGCTGGAGGCTCGCGCCGCTATACATCATCGTTGGTTGTGCGTTGGCGGGCATTGTCGAGTCAGTGTGTCGATAATCCATTTCCAGGCTTTTTGGACCCTCTCCACTTCTTATACTAGCTGCGAGCTTTTGACTTCTATCCACGTGTTCGGCGTCTGATGATCCTGCGAAGCCTCCCTAATCAACACTATTGCTCAATGCGTCTGTACATGGTTCATGATGACGATGACCAATTCGCATCTCGGCGGCTAACATTTAGCTTACATTGTTGCGGTGTCGTGCGATAATGATTTACAGAAGTCGGCGCATAGGGTTTCAGCGCCTTGGCGACGGATTGAGGCGTTAATTGAGGCCTCGCATTCTTAAGTTGGGGGTATTTTGAAACGTAAGAGTCTTTCGAGTATGGATTGCCCGGTCGCCTTGGCGCTAGATCAGGTCGGTGAGTGGTGGAGCTTATTGATACTGCGAGATGCCTTGCAGGGCTCGACGAGGTTTGAGCAATTTCGAGAGAGTCTCGATATTTCGCCGACTATGCTCACCCGTAGATTGAGCGATCTGATCGAGGTTGGTCTTTTGAAAAAGACGTCTGGATCAGGAGGTTCCAGTCGAGATGAGTATTGTGTCACGGACAAAAGCCGTGACTTATCCCCAGTCCTTATTATGCTTTTTGCTTGGGGGCGGCGCCACGTTAAAAGGAAAGGGTGGGGTGTTGACCTGATTGATTTGCAGACTGGGCGCATGGTTGATCCAATAGTGATAGACGGGAAGACCGGTTTGCCCATTAACCGTAAAACACATGCCTTTGTGTCGGGGCCGCACGCGACGGCGTCCACCCTGAAACGGCTTGGACCACGGCAAGACAATGAGCCGAAACAGCAATCTGGATCATAGGTTCGAGTCCCGGGTGGTGGGAGGCCTAAGCCGTCGTTAAAAACTGCTTCGTATCTGTTCACCCATCGCGCGATGGCAAGGGTTTACTGACGCGCTCATTGGCTAGTATGCATATATATGCATACTATGCCGGCAGGCTGCGGAGAGCTTGTCCGCTAGATTCGAACCAGATCAGATACTCGCTTTGCGCGGAACTAGGAGGCAGATGAGTGAGACCGGTCGCACCCTTCGGGGGCGTGAGGACTCAGAGTTGCAAGCGGCTATTACTGGGACCTTACTGCGTCGCTGTTAAGCAGCTTTCTGTCAGTACATCGTTGACGCCCTATGTCTTGAAAATCTCCACAGTCTCCCGAAGTGCACTGGCCTGGTATTCGAGCGACTTGGCCGCTGCAGCAGCTTCTTCCACTAGTGCTGCATTCTGCTGCGTCACTTCGTCCATCTGTGTGACCGCCTTTCCTACCTGCTCAATACCCGCGCTTTGTTCGTGCGATGCTGCCGCAATTTCTCCCATGATGTCTGTGACTCTTTGTACAGACCGGCTTATTGCGGTCATCGTAGTGCCCGCGTCGTTGACCAATTCTGATCCTGTTCGAACCCTTTCGACCGACGCCTCGATAAGTTCCTTGATTTCCTTCGCAGCCGTTGACGAACGTTGTGCTAGTGTACGAACCTCACCTGCAACTACGGCAAAGCCGCGCCCCTCCTCACCGGCTCGAGCGGCTTCGACCGCAGCGTTAAGCGCGAGAATGTTAGTTTGAAACGCGATACTCTCGATGATTGAAATGATATCCGCGATCTTCGCGGAACTGTCGCTTATGCCGGTCATTGTCGTCACGACCTGTTCGACAACTTGGCTTCCTTTGTCGGCAACTTCTGACGCATTTTGCGCGAGCTGACTCGCTTGGCGTGCGTTTTCGGCGTTCTGCCTTACAACGCTCGTAATTTGCTCCATGCTTGCCGCTGTCTCCTGTAGGGCGGCGGCCTGTTCTTCCGTGCGACTCGATAGATCTATGTTGCCCGAGGCGATCTCTTTTGTCGCCTGCACGATAGTCTCGCTGCCGGAGAGAACAGACTGCACCGTCTTGAGCAAACTTTGCCTCATGGCTGCCAAGCCGCCGAGCAACTGACCCATTTCATCGTTGGAGGTGATCATAACTTCATTACGGAGATCTCCCGAGGCTATAGCATCGAAGTGGGAAAGTGCGCTCTCCAGAGGTCTGGTTATCTTTTGCCGCAAAGACCACCATGAGAATGCAGCGGCTACCATGCCTACAATGATTGAAGCTATATTTAGGATGCAGAAGAGTGAAAATTCGGCTTGGTCCTGCTCGTAAGCAGCTTTTGCATCATCAATCTGACGTTGCCTTAATTGCTCGCCACGCGATTCCAGCTTTGCGTAAGCAGACTGAAGGTCATTGGTAATATCACGTATGTTGTGATTGTCGCCCGCATGCAGAGCAGCGAACCCCGCATCGAGTACTTTCTGGAGAGATAATCGTTCGCTGTCGAAAGAAACTGCAAGTTCTTTCTCAGCGCTCGACATAGGCATTGCGATAAACGCACGCCAAGCCTTATCGGACTTTTCGCGCATCGCAGTTGCTCGATGCACAGCATCTTCCGCTTCGGGGGATCCCGCGTTGAGCACGGCGCGGTCGAAGGCGAGACGCTCACGGGCGATGTACGTGGCAATGTCGCCGACGTCAATAGCACTTGGCAAACTCTCGGCGTACAGATTGTAGCTTGTGTTGTCGGCGTGATGCATACCAACGAGACCTGTGCATCCTATCTCAACCAAGAGGATGCCTAAAAATCCCATCACCAGCCCAAGTCTTCCTTTTATTGATGAAAACATTTCGCCCTCAACATTCGCATCGCAGTTGCGCTGTAGCAGCAGCGATGTTCAACCTGCTAAGCGGGATTTCGGAAATACGGCGGCCACTATATTTATCGACCTCTATACGGTTTTCTTTAGCGACCTTCAAGGTCTGGCAAATTTAACAATCTATCTTACATCGGGCGACAGTAGCGCGATGTGTGTCCTCGATAGCTCGGGTATCATCGTCAAGATGTTTGATGAAACGGCTGTCATAGGTCACCCCCGGAACACAAGAGTAAATGCGTATTCGGAGAAATGAGTCTATCTTCTGAAGCTTGGCCAACCCCCAACTACGAAGCTTCGAAAGGGAATCCGAGTTAGATGGAACTCAAGCGCGCAGTTTTAGCTGGGTGCGATTATGCCCGAAGTGGGGAACGGATGTCTTCGAGCTCACCTTTCCTCAGGGAGTACGCCACGGGGCGGCAAACCCGGAAGATCACGACCTCCGGTAGCTGTGCCGACTGATTGCGGAAGTGTTCCTCATCCTAATTGTGGCATGTGTGCGGTTGTCTTTGAGTGCTGTCGTAAAGGTCGAATCGCGATTGCAACATACCACGCTCCACCGTCCCAATCGACACGTCATCCCCATCACCGAAGACACTCTTGTCTCCTGTTTGGCTCACGCGAAGTCGGTTAAATTGCCATGGACTGAGCGATAAACACGTCAACGGATATGCTGTCCATTCGAAAGCTTCCGATGAATGAGCTTATGTTCAGTTGATGTACGTGCATACCGCACTTATCTTCTTTATCGTGATATCCAATAGTAGCCGGTCTTCCATGGCCAACTGTTCACGATGATATTTAAGGAGCTCAGCGAGTCCTCGGCAGAGCCTCCGAAGGAGAAATAGGGAGTTCAAAGGCATCGGCCAGTTATGCATCAGATACGCCAAAGGAACAACTTCTCGTGCTTCGCACCATCTGTCGAAAAGTGAGATGCAGATATTATCGATTTCCATAAATTGACAAATATCAGCTTGGTCGGATACCGGAAATGCATCTGGGTCTATTTCTGATGGTTCGATCATATCGTAAGAAAAACTTAGGAAGAACCCTCTATTTAGAGAGCAGAATGTGGATATCATCAGAAATGACTACAAGGATATAATTGTTAAAGTCGACACTGATGTGTATAAACACACTTCACGATATCAAGAAAATACTCTTGCTATATGAAAGGTGGGTAAGCACAGAACCGATGCTAACCTATCAAAATTGACCACAATATCTCTTTTTTTGCACATCGCGATTGCAACCTATCCTGGCATGATTGCATGAGACGTCTTGTTTGATGGCGAATTGATCGACCTATGTTGTCGATCAACTCGTCGTTATCCACGATCTCCCTAACTGACAACGCCTTGATGCACCTACTCCCGGCAGTCTGATGATGTTGATCGGAAGCAGAGGTGTCAACTGAGCACTCGATCACACGTCTATTGGATGTATCCAATCGGCGTCAATCGTTTCGGCGCTCTCGGACGAACGCGCAAAGCAATGCCGTAATAAGGGCCAGTGCTATATGTGTACCATATACTGCGTCAAAGCTAGCTCTCGTTGGGATGCCGTGTCCAAGGAGCATGACTACAATCGCTACACCGATGACCGCACCCATTTGGCGCGTTGCCTGATTTACTGCGCTTCCAACGGCATAATGCTCCACCGGTAAGCGGCTAACCGCAGCGCCTGCAAGCGACGGCATCACTAACCCAACGCTCGCCCCACTTATAAGCAGTCCCGGTAACCAATGACTACCATACTCGGGAGAGACACCCGGTATGAAATAGAACCATGTGCCAGTGACCGCATAGAGTAGAGAGCCACTGACGAGAAATCTGCGATAACCGTATCGTCCCGCCAGCCGTCCAGTTGCGATAGCAACGGGGATCACAGTCAGTGGGCCAGGGATGATTGCAAGTCCGGCATGCACTGAGTCAAAATGCCAGATTTCCGTCATGTAAAAGAAGAAGGCGAAGAACATCATCGCGAATGCAATACCAAACGTTAGCGTTGCCAGATTCACGACGGCGTACGTCGTATTCCGAAACAGGCTGAGTTCGATTAGGGGATCGGAAACTTTATTGGCCCAGACAACGAATATGAGCAAGCATCCCACGCTGAGTCCTGCTATTAAAGCGAGTTCGAGGTTAGTCCACACTGAGCCACGCAACTCCACGAGGAGCAGTGCCATCAACGCGACCGAGGCGATCAGCAACGCCATGCCGATCACGTCCACGCGGCGCCGTATCGCTGCGCTCGCCGTTGGCGCAAGCAGTCTGATGCCAAGCAGCAACGATATGGCACCAACGGGAACGTTGATAAGAAACGCCCAACGCCAACTGTAGGTCTGCGCAGTATATGCGCCCAGGCTTGGTCCAACAGCTGCTGCGAAACCACCGACCGCGCCCCACATACTGACAGTCATTGCGCGTTGACTCGGCGGAAATGCTGCCAATACAAGTGAGAGTGACGCGGGTGTTAGGAGTGCTGCTCCGATAGCCTGACATACCCTGGCACCTACAAGCGTAGCTATGTCCGGTGACATGCCGCATGCGGCTGAAGCGCTAATGAATACGAGCACACCCACGAGGAACACTCGTTTTCTCCCATGCGCATCGGCGAAGCCCCCCGCTGGGATAAGCATCGCCGCATACACGATCGTGTATGCGTTCAGGACCCACGACAAACTCGCGGGAGTGGCATACGTGAACGAGCGCCTGATTGACTCGAAGACCGAGTACAGCATGGTCGTGTCAAGGGAAACGAGAAAAACGGCGCCGCTCGCAATCCAGAATATGGGCCATGCAGCAGGAAGTGCATTTTCCTTGGCGTGCGGAGGATGGGGGGAGGTGGAGCTCACGGGATCGAATGATTTATGAAAGGTTAAGTTGGTTTTTTTGAAAATCGTGGATTCCCGTCATGGTAACTACTATGATAGTACCAATATTTCTGGTGCTATGTGCAGTGAGTCCTTAGGTTCGACATTGCCGCTGATAGCAAGATGAAAGGCGTAAGTACATCCTGCAACCACGCAGGATGCACTGCACGCGGATCAGGCATCGGTACAGATGTCGAGGTCATGAACCTTCGGTCAGTCCCATTAACCTGGTGGAATGGAAAAACGTAGAGCCTAAGCAACGGATGTATCGGATGAAGGATGGTACTTCGACGCTCACTACCTGGATTGATGAACAAGCACGCGGCAGCAGCGCCGCTACTAGCTGCGTGAGATGTTCAACGCATTGAGCTCGATTGTGCGCGCGGGTGTGCCGTGGTGATTCTTTTCCGAATGATAAGGGGCGGCAGTCTGCCAGCAGACGCAGCGCTAGATTCGGGCAGGCGACTTCGAGGCCATGGTGTATCCCGTGACTTTGAATTTTTGCTTGGTTCTCAAGGTAAAGTTCCTGCGTGCCAGGTGCCACCCGTCCCTTGGTTACGACCACCGACCGGATTAAGGAGATTCCGTTGAGCATTGCCCAAACGCTGAAACATTACACGTGTCACGGTCTGACTGAACGTCTTAAGGATCTTTTTAGCGAGGTCGGCCTTGACCGCGCCCCGCTTCCTTTGGAAAAGCTTGCACCGTTGGATCAATTTCACTCTGGCGGCCTTGCAGCGACAGTAGAACTTGCCAATGAGTTGGGACTCGTAGCGGAAGATCGCGTTCTTGACATCGGCTCCGGTCTGGGTGGCCCGTCACGTTACATCGCGGCTACCTACGGCTGCGCTGTCGAAGGGGTCGACCTTAGTCCGTCATTCGTTGAAGCGGCAAACTTTCTTGCAGAGAGGACTGCGTTATCCCAACGTGTTAAATACACATGCGCCGATGCGCTATCGGTTCCCTTCGATCCGGATACTTTCGACGTAATCTGGACACAGCATGTTGCGATGAATATCGCTGATCGTGCTGCGTTTTACGGCGAAGCATTCCGCCTACTTCGACCCAACGGACGCTTCGCAATGTTTGACGTCGTGGAAGTGTCTAACGAGCCTTTGCATTATCCGGTTCCGTGGGCGCGTGAATCCCGATCGAGCTTCCCGATAACCGCCAAGAAGACACGTGAGCTGCTCGAAAATCGGGGATTTCAGATCACGTCGTGGTCCGATCGGACCGAAGCAAGCCTTGCCTGGTTCGCGGAACGCGAAAAGTCACGCGCCTATGATTCGCGTGACCAGGCGCTAGGTCTGCAGTTCGTGATGGGGCCAGATTTCCCTCACATGGTCAAGACACTAGTCAAAGATCTCCGTGAAGGGCGCGTTGCGATCGTGCAGGCGATTGCTCAAAAGCCGTAATCACCGCCAAGAGCGCCGCCTGCTGCGTGTCCGCTTTCGGAGCGCGCACCGAATTCCCAGCGGCCATCGAAGCTTTTCCGATTGCTAGCGCGTGCGAGAAATCACCGAGGAACGGCGACGCTCTGGTGCGCGCTACTGTACAGGGCGGGGCGGCTTTGCGTGGTGACGGATGTAAGCACTTCCGTTGAGACTTGGTGGCATGACAAAAGCAAACAGCAAAGGCTACCCGACTGATGTGTCGCACGAAGAGTGTAACTTCGCGGCTCCCTATCCGAAAGATTTGAAAGATGTATTCAAGTGTATAACAGCGTGTTATCTCGGAGTCAACGATCACGCGTATTTTTCAGGGAGCAGTTGTAGACCGCGAGTGCATGAGGAAAAGAGCAGTGCGATAGCGACGGCAGGTTCGTTCGTAACGTTCCGAAAGTGCTGGTGAACCTGCAAGCTAGCAGAAATGCCAACCCTTTTTCAGTAATGCCTGATGCCTTCAGCTGAAACAGGCAATGCAAAATAGGTGCATATACATTCGTTCGTCAAGCTGGACTACACTACACGACATCTAGCTAGGAGCGAAGATGTCACCGTTGCTCCTCGAGGAGCGCTACTGGTTGAAATCAGATGGCGTTGCCGAACCGAAATTGATGAAGAAAGGATTCGAATCAGCATGAGGAATTTCCGCGCTCGATTGCTTATTGAGGTTGCGTTTGTTTTCGGATTTGCACTTCTTTTCGACCAGTCGGCAGTTGCTTCTGGCAGTGGTGGTGGGCAACCAGGACTTCACGTCGAAGAAGGTGTATCGGTGCGGGATATTCAGGTCGCCGGCAATGAAACGCAGCGATTGCTATTTTACGGTCCTACCGTCGATTCACGTGGAGTGTTAATCATGTTCCCTGGAGGTACAGGAGAAGTCGGGATTGCACGCGATGGAAGTGTCCGACATGGTGAGAACTTCGTGGTTCGCACTCGTGGTCTCTGGGCACGACGCGGTTATGAAGTTGTTGTCGTCGACGCATTAGGTCAAAAATCCATGCGAGGCATACGAAGTTCTTCGTGGTATGCCGATGTTACGCGGAAAATAGTCGCGTACGTACATTCATTGAGCGGTGCAAATGTCTGGATCATGGGGACGAGTCAAGGCTCAATCGCTGCTATGCTCGCCGCCTCGACGGCGCGGCCGGGCATTGTCTCCGGCGTTGTTCTGACCGAACCTGTTTCGGTTCTGGGGCACTCAAAAGAGACGGTATTCGATGCCCATCCTGAAAACGTGGAGATACCGGCTCTGATCGTTGCAAACCGGAATGACGAATGCTGGGTGGCGCCTCCTGATCACGCCGAGGACATCGCAAAGGCTATGTCGCGAGCAGCGACAACAGTGCTTTTTATTGACGGCGGTACGTCCGCATCAGCAAACCCCTGTAGCTCACTTGCGCCACATGGCTACTGGGGAATGGATGAGAGGGTGGTAGAGCGCATCGATCGATGGATGCGCGAGACTCGAGGCACGTGAAATTCGAAGAAATGCATCTCGCGAAGTTTGGAGGGGGGGCTTCTGACGCACCCAGTAGGCTTGACGACCGACCCTCGGTTACGCCACGACCGATTCGCGTCTCGGCCTTGCCACTTGGATCTCCCAAATTTCCAGCGCTGGACTGATTGTGCAGTGAATGCCGTAGGTTGAATCCGCATTGGTGAGACGTTGGATCTCCCGGTTCTCGCTTGATTGGTCAACCCAGCGGGGGATTCACATGAAGCGTGCCGAAGGTAAGGTGCGCAAGCCGGTTCGCCACCAGGCGCCAGTCGCTGAGCGGAGTGAAACGAACATGGCCGCGCTACATGCATTCGGCCGGGTCGACTTGGTGCCGGTGCTCGGCACGAACGACGTGGTGAATCCAGCGGCGAAGAACGATCCGAAGTCGCCGATTGCGGGCATGCCGATCATCTAGGCAAGGTGCCGAGGTCGTCAACAAGCGCTCGATGGCGGCGGGTTACGCCGGTCTAGGCAACGACCTGTTCTATATGGACAAGACGATGATGGTGTTCGGCGATGCGAGGAACGTGATCGAGGAAATGGCGAAGACGGGGGCCTGAGCGGTTGAACGGCACTCCCCTGGATACGCGGTCGCGCAGTGCGGTTTTGATAAAGTAGTGGTTGTTCGCGCCATTTCCTGCTTCGAAGGGTTGTCGATGAACATATTCTTGAAATTCTGTTTACGGCGGGCTTCACCTGTGACGGAGAGCATTTGTGCCAACGCGGTCAACTAGCCCCGTTCGAGCAATATGGGCGGCGGGCCACAGGGTGGCCGGAATGCAGCGCAATTGGTTCTGGGCGCAGACAACAGCGGACCACCGGGTCCGCACCGCGACTATGAGTCTGCGTCGTCTTCGTTGAGGTAGCCTGCAGACAGGTCCACCAGAAACTGCGCGCCCTTGCCGATTTCAGAGCGCAGCTGAATGCGCCAGCGTTGATGTTCACAAATTCGGCGTACGAGCGACAGGCCGAGGCCGAGATTGTCTGAGTTGGCTGCGCTCCCGCGTACAAACGGGTCGAAGACCTGTGGTCTGACATCTTCAGCGATTCCGGGCCCGTCGTCACAGACCTCGAAGCACTCCGGTCCTGCGCGGACGACAATATGAGTACCGGTGACCGCGTGTTGAAGAGCATTGCGGACGAGGTTCGAAAGCACGATGCGCAATAGCGCTGCGGGAAACAGACGGCCGGTTTGTAAAGACTCGCCGGGTGCGAAGTCAGCTAGAAGGATTAACCCCAATTGTCGAGCGCGCGGGGACCACCGCTCAATCTCGCTAAGCACGATGGTAGCGACATCTGATTGTTCGAATTCACGAGCGGTAGACGTACCGCGTGAGAGCATCAGATAGGCTGCAAGCTGTTGCTGGATTTCTCGTGCTGATGCATGGACACGTTCGAGCCTATGTCGCTGCGACGGAGTAACAGCCGGGTCGTCGAGCAATAGTTCGCAAGAACTCGATATCACCGTGAGCGGAGTGCGCAGCTCGTGGCTGACGTCTGCGGTGAAAAGCTTCTCTCGCTGCAACGCGGCTTCCAGTTGATTGTACGTTTCGTCGAATGCAGCGGCGAGTCGGCCGACCTCGTTTTCTGGGTACGCCTGTGCGAGACGCGTCTGCGGGGGTAGCCCGGGTCTCGTAACGACGTGTTCGGCAAGTTGAATCAGAGGGCGGACCAGCCGGCGCGTGAAAAGGGCGCCTAGCAGGAAAGCGATGAAGAGCGCCGAGCCGACACTGAGAATGGTCATCCAGTGCGAGCGGACCCGCTGTGCTTCAAAGCTGGTGTAATCCCGCAGGAGTATATAGCGCACGCCCGCGCGATCGTCGACGATCACGTGCCACACTCGTGCATCGTGGTCAAGCCTTGAGAAACCCGGCTCAAGACCCCGCAGCCACGCGGGAAATGTGTCGCTGCCGGCTACCCCGTGGAAGAAGCGATCCGTTCGACCTACGTCCTTGCCCGCCAGATAGTCGTCCCTCACCCGACCTAGGGCCATACCCATATCGATCTGTTGGAGATGAACTTCCAGGCGGTTAACTGTCCATATGGATACAGACGAAAGTACTGTTCCCACCAGCAGTGCCAAGATAAGGTAAGCGGCCACAAGATCACTTGTGACCGTGCGATGCCCTCGCCATAGCTTGTCCCGTGTCGGCGAAGGCTGCTCAGTGCTCATGATTCATCTGCGCGCAGCTGATATCCGACTCCGTGAATAGTGCGCAGTAGTTGTCGCGGGAATGGCCTATCGATCACCTGGCGCAAGTGATGAACATGCCGACGCAAGCTGTCGCTATCAGGCGGTGAGTCAAGCCACAACGCTTCTTCGAGTCGGGCACGCGGGACGACTGCCGGACTTTCCTGCATAAGTAGCTTGAGCACCGCCATTGGCGCAGGGGGCAGCTTCAGCATTGTTCCGGCGCGGCTCACGCTGCGTGTCTGACTATCCAGTTCAAGATCTGCCACTCGCAATATTCGGATGGCAGCCCGCTGTCGAGGCCGCTGCATGAGCGCTTTGACGCGAGCAGCGAGCTCGGCCAGTGCAAAAGGCTTCACGAGATAATCGTCCGCTCCACACTCGAAGCCGGCCAGTCGCTCTTCGAGCGTGTCGCGCGCCGTAAGGATAATCACTGGCGTCTCGCAGCGCGCGTCACCTCGCAAGCGGCGACATAACTCGTAACCATCCAGCCGTGGCAGGGCGAGATCTAGCACTATCACGTCATATTGATTGTTCGCCGCGAGCGCATAGCCTTGCATTCCGTCCATCGCGCAGTCAACAATATAGTTGCGAGCTTCCAGATAGCTGGTGATGTTGCCCAAGATGTCAGGGTCATCCTCGATTGCAAGAACGCGCATGGTCTCAGAGTGTGGGCGGAAGGGCGGTTGGGGCCATTGTATCAGCCGCCGGGCTTGCGTCGTTTCCGGAGGTTAGTGCGGCAAACGCCGCTCGAGTATCACCTTTACAGCGAGCGTTCCCATCGCAATCAGCGCTAGCAAGCTCGCTGCCGCGAACGCACCGGCGAAGTTGTAGCCGTCATACATTACCTGAACGTAAAGTGGTAGGGTATTCGTCAGCCCTGGGACGTGACCAGATACTACAGAGACAGCTCCGAATTCGCCCATGGCACGTGCGTTCGTGATGACAACACCGTAGATCAGGCCCCAGCCCACCCGCGGCAGTGTGACGCGCCAGAACATTTGCCACGCGGTCGCTCCTAGAACGAGGGCTGCTTCCTCTTCGTCACTGCCTTGCGCCTCCATCAACGGGATCAGTTCGCGTGCAACAAACGAGAACGTTACGAATGTTGTCGCGAGAACGAGGCCTGGCAATGCGAAGACAATCTCGATGTGATGTTGCCGAAGCCAAGGCCAAAGGGGCCCTTGAGCACCGAACAAAAGCATAAACAGCAATCCAGCGACGACAGGCGATACAGAGAACGGTAAGTCGATTACCGTCTTTAGCAGCGTTTTGCCGGAAAAATCAAACCGTGTGATGAGCCATGCAACGGCTATCCCAAACACGGTGTTGAGCGGCACTGATATCAGCGAAACGACGATTGTGAGTCGAATCGCCGAAAGCGCGTCAGAATCGCTGAACGCGTCGACGAATGCCGACAACCCTGAACCGAGTGCAGTGGAAAAAATGGCGATCAGTGGAAGTACAAGAAATATGACCAAGAATGCGCTGCCAGTGGCAACGACGACGCGGCGAGCTAGTGGTGGTTCGCTTGTTAGCGACCAATGCGCATGCTTGCGAGCGCTCGACATGGGGCGCACCTGACGCAAATTTGGTTCGTTCGATGTTTTTGAATGCTGCGTACTCATGTAGCGCGCCTTTTATTAGTCGATGACCGTGGTTCATAGATCCGTTGCAGCAGGTTCAACGCAAACAGGATGAAAAACGATGCTGCGAGCATAACCACGCCGATAGAGGCAGCGCCGTCGAAGTCGAACTGTTCCAGCTTTGTTACGACGAGCAGCGAGGTGATCTCTGAAACGAAAGGGCGATTGCCGGCGATGAAAATGACCGAGCCATATTCGCCTACACCTCGCGCGAAAGCAAGGCCAAAACCAGTCAAGAGCGCCGGCCGTAGTGCAGGCCAGACTACGTGGCGAAGAGTGGCACAACGAGACGCACCAAGGAGTACCGCTGCTTCCTCTTCCTCTGAACCGAGCTCTTCAATTACAGGTTGAAGAGTTCGCACGACAAAGGGTAACCCGACGAATGTGAGAGCGATAACAATGCCGGTCGAGTTGAATGCCAGCGGTAGCCCACGGTTAGAAAACCACCCTCCGACCCAACCGTTGGGCCCGAAAATAAATGCTAGCGTGATGCCGGCCACTGAAGTTGGCAGGGCAAATGGAAGGTCGATCAGCGAATCGAGAAGACGTCGACCCGCGAAACGGTATCGGACCAGCATCCACGCGCAGAGCAGACCGAGCACCGCATTGATTAGTGCGGCAACAAGTGCTGTACCTAAAGTCAAGCGGTAGGAGGCGACGAGCCGCGGGGTCCAGACAGCGTGAATGAAGCCTGCCCACCCCTCCGATCCAGCTCGCAGAAACAAGACGGAAAACGGTAATAGGACGACAACACTCAGCCAGGTTATCGCATAGCCTAAGGTAAGGTCAAATCCCGGCAGCGGACTTGATTTGCGCCTCTTACGACGACCAGTGCTGAACATGATTCGTCGCTTAGTTTGGCTGGAAAATCTGGTCGAACACGCCACCGTCCGCGAAATGTTTCGCCTGCGCAACGTGCCACCCGCCGAACATCGGATCGTCGATTCCAACGAGCTTGACAGCTGGGAACAATCTGGCATATTTCGCTGCAATGCTCGGTTCCGCAGGCCGATAATAGTTCTCAGCGATTAGCGCTTGAGCCTCAGGCGAATACATATGCTCAAGATAAGCTTGTGCAATTTTACGGGTTCCGCGCTGATCGACGACCGAGTCAATCACTGCTACGGGCGGTTCACAGCGGATGCTGATAGACGGTACCACCACCTGATATTTACCTGGAGCAAGCTTGTTCACAGCGAGTAGAGCGTCGTCTTCCCACGCTACAAGGACGTCTCCGATTCCGCGCTCGACAAATGAATTTGTCGCGCCGCGCGCCCCAGAGTCAAGGACCTTGACGTTGCGATAGAGTTTTTTCTCAAAGGCTTTGGCACTCACCTCGTTTCCTTCAGGCTGACGCATTGCGTACGCCCAGGCGGCAAGATAATTCCACCGTGCGCCGCTCGACGTTTTCGGATTCGGCGTGACCACGCCGACGCCTGGCTTCACCAGGTCGTTCCAGTCGTGGATTCCTTTTGGATTGCCTGCGCGCACGAGAAAAACAATGGTCGACGTGTAAGGCGTGCTGTTGTAGGGAAGTTGACGTTGCCAGTCCTTTCGCAGCAGGCCGCGTGCGGCGAGCGCATCTATATCTGAAGCGATGCCGAGCGTTACAACATCGGCTTGTTGGCCAGCCAGCACTTGGCGCGCCTGAGCCCCTGAGCCACCGTTGGTGGTGCGCACCGTGAGCGTCTCACCGCCTGTTTGCCTGTACCAGGCAGAAAACAGCTTGTCGTACGCCGTGTACAGTTCGCGGGTCGGATCGTATGACACATTCAGCAGTGTGGTGTCCGTGGCGGCGGCATGCAGAGATGCGAGCAGGCCGCCGAGGAGGAGAGCGCCCCGTGAAACAGAGGCTGCAGAGCTAAGTAACGCGGCGAGTTTCATGTGGAAAGAGAGTGGTAAGTGCGAGGGTCAGAAAAGCGAGGGCTGAGCTTATAGCGACGCGTTGGCACTCTCAAATCGGAATATGTGGATTGCTTATGACGCGAGTCGATTTGCGGGTTGGTAACGTTTTGTTGACGTTTGCACGTATAAAATCACGGCGTGGAGCTTCTTAGTCTGCAGCCAGATTGCGAGTCGAGTCCATTTTTGGTGGGTGACAGGCAAGTGCCGTGACCGTGCGACGAGGGCCAAGCTGCGGCCTCGATATGCGGGCTGGCGGTGGTAGCTGCCGGGTGGCGAATTTTTACAGCGTCCGCTGCGATCGTTGCGGTATAGCCACAATCGTTATCGAGGCCGGTACACCTAGAGGAACTTCTTTATAGCGGTGTAGACCAGACGCACACCGATCGTCAACAGAATCATGCGCGAACAACGGGAAAATAGTCGGGCGTTGAGTCGGGCGTTAAGGTGTATCCCGACATAAATACCAATGAAAGCGACCGGTGCCAAAAGGGCACTCGTATGAAGCGCGGTTGCGTTGAATTCGCCCAAGGCGAAGAAGCTTGCCAGCTTGCACAGATTGACGATCGCAAAGAATGCCGCAGTCGTTGCGGCAAAAGTACGGTTGCCTAGTCGATGAGGTAGGAGAAACATCGTCAATGCCGGTTCGCCTGCATTGGCCAGGAAACTCGTGAAGCCGGAAATCATTCCCCATAGAACTGCACGCAGAGGTCTCCGCCCGAAAGTAGGTGGCTTGTCATCATTCGAGAATTTTTCCCGTCCGCGCGCGGTCCCACGTCGCATCGCGTATACGACGGAAGTTAAACCTACGCTTAGTCGGAGCCATCGTTCATCGACGCGGTGAACCATGAGCATACCGATGAAAACTCCAACAAGCGCAGACGGTACCACAATGCGTAACAGTGACCAGTCCCATTCGCCGCGGTACTGCCACACTGCTACCAGGTCCGTCACACACAGGATGGGCAGCAGAATGATCACTACCTGTGTCACGGGTAGACACAACGACATCAACGGTACCGCCACAATACCTAGACCTAGCCCGAAGCCGCCTTTCGAAATACTTGTCAGAAGCAGCGCAGGAACACTGACGATGTAGAACCAGAAACTGGTAACGAAGAGCTGTTCAGGCATTGTGCGGCTAGACGATTGATCGCGTCGTTGAGCTACGAGTCCAACCGGTGGACCGGTCGGTAACAGAGCGCGAACGATGAAGGTAATGACGACACGCACGCGAAGTGGAAAACCCGGTGCACGGCAGCAAATCAGATATCGGCTCGGGTCCGCAGACAGTAGAACCTGTAGCCTGGGTCGGGCGACGAGGGCGACGCATTCGAAAGGATGCCAGAGCGCCGAGTCTTCTCTTGCCCCCCCGGCTCAGCATACCGACGTTCTGACGTCTCGTTTCTCTTGCGGCCCATGAAGCGACGTGCGCCCAGCTCATCGTCCCATGTCAGATACTGATACGAACTTCGGTCCGCGAGGCGCACGGTCAGTCAGACCAATGACCGTTTGATTGGTGGTTTCGTTGAAAAATACTTCGCGATACCATCGTAAATGGCGTCTGCCATGCTTTGCCGATAGCTCTCGCTCTTCAGCTTAGCCTCCTCGTCCGGGTTGCTAATGAAAGCGGTCTCCACAAGGATTGAAGGTATATCGGGCGCTTTCAGTACGGCGAACCCCGCCTGCTCCACGCCGACCCCGTGAAGATGATTTACCTTTCCCAGAGCGTCGCGGACGAGCGAGCCGTATTTTAGTGAGTCGTCAATCTGCTGCGTCGTAGACATGTCGTACAGTACCGGTGCAATGCTGGCATTGGCCCCTTTCAAATCTAAACCGCCGAGTGAATCCGCAGCATTCTCACTTTTCGCGATCCAGCGTGCAGCTTCACTCGAAGCACCATGCTCAGATAGCGCGAACACGGATGAACCATGCGCTGTGGGCGTAGTAAAGGCGTCGGCATGGATGGAAACGAATATATCGGCGCGGGCGCTACGGGCCTTTTCTACTCGCGTGCCGAGTGGCACGAAGAAATCATCGTCCCGGGTCATCATCGCGTCCATGTGTGGTGACGCCGCAATCTTGTCACGCAGACGGCGCGCAATGTCCAGCACGACATGTTTCTCGTAGGTACCTTCCCCGCCAATCGCACCGGGATCCTCGCCACCGTGCCCTGGGTCAATCGCAACGATGAGCTTGCGCGTCTGTAGGTCGTATCGGCTGGTAGCCGGTTGATCCGAGATTGTCGTTATAGAAGGTGCGCTCGGCGTTGATTCCGGGTAAAGGTCGAGCATGAGGCGGTACCCGTACTTGCCCGTTGGTGCGGTTGAGAATACCTTCGGCTTGACGGCGCCTTTCAAATCGAGCACGACGCGTACGACGTCGGGTGTGAATTGGCCTACCCGGACTTCGCGGATGTGTGGATCGTTCGGTCGAACGCGTGAGATCAATGCGCGCAACTGCGGGTCGAGTGCCAAGCCTCGAAGATCTAAAACGACTCGATCGGGCGCCTGCAACTGATGTTCTGCGATGTCCAACGGTCGGGTGGACTCAATCGTCACACGCGTGTAGTCACTAGCTGGCCACACTCGCACGCCCAGTATTACCGGCGCGCTACTGGCGCGCGAAAAGCCTGGAGTCATACTTCCCAGCAAGAGTGATGCACTCAGCTTTAACCACCGGCGTCTCGCGGTGAGCGAACGGCTGCTAGCGGGCGCACCCGCTGAACGCATGGGCTTCATGGCTTCCTTCTTAGTTGCTGCGCGTCAATTTCGAATTGAGATGTTTCTCGACCGAAAGGCCGACTCGGGCCCCAATGCGGGAGAGGGCGAGCCATTGTTGCATCCAGACGCCCTTGCCATAATCTCTGCCCGTTCGTATGTGGGTTCCGATCTGATCGGAAATGCCAGTTGGCTCCAAGGTAGTTTCCCACGATGCCGTGCGAAAAAGCATATCCCACCAGGGGAAGAGCACGCCAAAGTTGCATCCGTATGCAACTCCGGTATGGCCATACTCTATTGCGTGATGCCGTCGATGGAAGGATGGACTTACGAGAATGCGTTCAAGCAATGAGCCATACGGAAGCCGGGCGTTGACGTGCTGAATTGCTTGTAATGTATTACCCAGTGCGACAAGAACGACAAACTGACCAGGCTGGGCACCGATGAATAGGCCAACGAACGTGAACAATGCAGTTTGAACAATTTCGTCAAGAAAATGGTTGCGGTCGTCGTTCCAGAGCGACATCTGTCTTTGGCTGTGATGGACGGCATGGAGTTCCCACCAGATTCCAAATCGGTGCTGCCATCGGTGATACCAATAGCCGAGGAAGTCGAGTGCCACGAGATAGATAAGGAACGAGACGATCGGTTTGTCGGTGACACCGGGCAAGATCTCGTCGATGTTCACCGTCGCGATGTTATGGACGGTCATCCACGTCTCCAGATGGTTGATGACCGGCTGCATCCATACAAAAAATAGCGCATTAACGACGCCGATTTTGGCGATCCACGTGTACCACACGTCAGCAATAAGCGGCTTGCGATCGCGCCAATGCTCGATCGGACGCCACGCTTCCAAAGGACGCAAGATGACATAGGTTAGTGTGAGTTCAAGCACACCTACAACGGACCAGTACAGCGCGTCGTACGTGTCTTCGTCGTAATCCATCAAATGAAGGCGATACAGCAGTGGCTGCACCAGGTAGACGTAGACGTCCGTCTGCACGAGGCCAACGAACCGCAGAAAATGAACGCCAATGTCATGAACCACGTAGAAGTCCTCGCTCAATCAGGATTCGGCGCATAGACGGGCGCCCTGTCGCCCATATAGATTCCATGCGGAGACCGTCCGACCTCGATTGCGGTGACGAGCTTGCGCGTGCTTAAATCAATCACGCCCACATGACGGGAGAAGCGGAACGTCACCCAGAGATGGCGCCGGTCGGACTGCAATTCCATGTCATCCGGTCCGGGCATCAGGCCGGTGATGTCTCCCGTGTTTGTCAACGTCTTGTAATCCAGAATGCTGATGGTGCTATCGACGCGATTAGTGACTGCGACATGCCTACCATCGTCAAGTGACCGAAAATTATGGGCACCGCGTCCTGTATGGATCTTCTTCACAACGCTTCGGGTTTGTGTGTCCACAACGGTGACATCGTCCTCGCCGGTCATGCCAACGAGTAGATAGCGATTGCCGGGAACCATCCATAGCCCTGCAGGATCGTTGCCGACATGAAGCTTCCAGAGTACCGTTTGGGTTGGGAGGTCGACAGCTGCCACTTCACCAGACTCCTGCAGCGACACGAAAACCGTTCTATTGTCGAGAGAGAATGTCATATGGCTAGGCATTTTGCGCAGCGGTAAGCGCTTTGCCAGGGTGAAATGCATCCCGTCGTAATGGTAGATATCGATGCGGTCGAGGCGTAGTCCATTTGTGACGAACCACTTGCCATCAGGGGAGAAACCAAGCTGATAGGGGTCTTCCATGTCCTGTAGCCAGCCGCGCACAGCGCCTGTATTCGGGTCGAGGAACATGAAGTTGTCCGAGATGGAGTTTGCGACGATCAGTGTTTTGCCATCGGGTGTGACCATCAGGTGATGCGGTTCCTTTCCGGCTGGCATGGTCGCAACCACCTTTCTGGCAGCTTCATCGATGAGATTGATTTTTGCCTCTCCGGAATCGAGCACCACAACGTTTTCGGCCATTGCCGCAGGAACCAAAGTCAGAATTCCCAGAAAAAGTAAAGTTCGAGAAAAGTGCAGAAAGTAAATCGACATGGAAAAGCGGATTGTGATGGCGAGAGGGTGCGGAGTCAGGGCGAGCTCCGCCGGGTTGCAATCGACCGGATCCGTGCGAAAGACTGCTGCAGTCTATGAGCACCGAACGATTCGAGATCATTCTCTCACGTGAATTCTCGTTCGAAGTCGGGGTTGAAGAAATATCGACGTCTTGACATTTTCTTGACGAGTCGTCGTATATGCTGAGAAGGCACATACCTTCGCTTGGTTCATCCTTGGCTGTGTTCCGGGTATTCGACGAGAGAACCGCGAAGGAATCAGTGCGCTGGCGTGTGAGATTGGGCTCGCACACGAGATTCGCGCCCACACTGCAGTATCTGTCCACGCGGAGGATATCGACGTTTCAGGCGACTAAAGCCGCGCAGAGGAAAGTCCGTGCTGCGTCAGTACCGTTTAAGACCCTCGACGATCCGGCTTGAGCTGCATAAACAGCCGGTCGCGCGTCAGAGTCTACGGAAACAATTGTGCGCCTGTTCAGCAGAGCTGAACTGTGATGCGTCGGCGTGACCTCTACGAAAACAAGTCATAAATCGACGATTCGCCATCGCGCATACCGACTCGCAATTGATTTGCCGCACGTAACGCGTTTTATTCGAAAGGCCAGAATCAAATGCGATAAATTATGGCGGCGGGATCGAATATCGGACGGCACTGCTTTATGGGGTGTCCCTGGGCATCATCGGTTATGCGTCGCGACCTCTCGCGCATCCATCCAGAGTTGACGGAAGTCCCGGGCCGTCCTACGCAACACTAGGCGAGGCTTACGTACATTATCAAAAAGACTTGTTTTCGCTCTGGTAGGCCCTCGCATTTGAGCACTACAACGAGCATCATCCTCACAGCGCGCTGAAGTACCGCTCGCCACGCGAGTTCAGGCGCAGGACCGATTCATCAACTCAAGTGTGAGGCGGTGTCCGGAGGTACAGGGGCAAATCCATTGGCTACCTAGCCACCAAGATATCAAAATTGTAATCTTCCGGTCCGATTCCGGTCAGCTTCTTCCTTCCAAAATGAGGCTCCAGCCATACTTGAAGGGAGAATTGCAATGAATGGCGCTTGTGCGACACTGATGTTGACCTGTGCGCTTGGAGTCCCGGCGCTTGCATCTGCTAAGGCGGACAATAACTCGGAACTTACCCGCGCCGACGTGCATGCCGATCTCATTCGCGTTGAGCAGGCAGGCTATCGCCCGGGACAATCAGTAGATCTGAACTACCCGGAAGATATCCAGGCCGCAGAGAAAAAGATCTGGGCCGATGAGTCGGCGTCGCATATGGCGCCGACAGCGTCTGCGGATGGTCAGAAGTGATTGACCTTCGGATCTCTCTGCGCGTTGCGCTGTGAGCTTCTAAGCTACCTGCGGCTTATAACGGGAGTGAGAGCGCGACCACCAACCTTGATGCCTGTGTCTTTCGCTGCTCAGTCTGATTGTGCGAGGAGATACGGGCATTGCAGACCGTTTTGCCGGTGACAGCCGATTCAGCACCGAGGCGGGCGCGTACCATGTCACGCTGGTAAACGGTTGACGGATAACCGGATTTTGCGGACGCGCGCATGTCCGAGTCTCGATATTCGCCGTGTTCCGCGTGAGCGCGAGGAGGAACCATTGTAGGGAACCGTAGCAGACCGATTGCTCTGGTCGGACGCCTGCCGCCTATGGCTATTGCCAACGCCTCAATCTCAGTCGAAGGTGGCGGGCGAC
The DNA here is from genome assembly GCF_020177535.1 of Paraburkholderia sp. XV. Lineage (NCBI taxonomy): Bacteria > Pseudomonadati > Pseudomonadota > Betaproteobacteria > Burkholderiales > Burkholderiaceae > Paraburkholderia > Paraburkholderia sp. XV. Next base: position 117,130 of record NZ_JAGUUD010000007.1, read on the forward strand.
TTTGTCGTAGGGGCAGGGTGTACGGGAAGCGGCGACGTTTCCTTGGAGCTAACAAGAAGGAGCGTGAGCAATGCAGCTACGGCCGCGATTCCTGTTGCGACAAGCAACACAGATGCAAAGCCCGAGGCGAAGCTCAGACGTGCAATGTCGAGAACCTTTTCATGTGCGTTTTCTGGCATTCCTGCTACGAGACCCGCCACGTCACCCGCGACAATGCGGGACACCATTGCAGTGCTGCTTCCGTTCATAATATTTGTCAGGCCTGCTGCCGACGCGGCCTTCACGAAATGAAGCTGGGTTCCGTTCGTCAGAATTGTGCCTAATCCTGTGATTCCGGTGACAAGCCCCACAAATCGCAGCGTACCGCTGATGCCTGACGCCATTCCGCCTCGTTCCGGCGGAATAACGCTCATCGATACCTTCGCAGTTTCTCCATTCAGCATGCCAGCGCCACAGCCGGTGACGAACATGCCGATAGCGACGACTTCGATCGGCAGATGTGTATTGACCATGAGGGCGGTGACAAGGTTGCCAGCCATGACGATGACAAGACCAGTCGTCAGAAGCGCTCTTCCCGAGATTCTTGTCGCGAGCGCGGCTGCAATCCGGGGAAAGAAGAACAGCGGAAGCGCAAAAGGTAACATGCTAATGCCCGCCATAGCGGGACTAAGCGCAAAGTTGTTCTGGAGATAGAGCGGCAGATAGGTCATCATGACCTGCGCTGAGGACGCAAAGCCGAGCATGGCAAAGCTGCTGCCGAGGAACGTCCGTTTGCGGAAAAGAGCGAAGTCCACCATCGGACGCTGCTGCACAAGTTCAGCTACGACATACAGTCCGAACAGTAGAGATGCTGTGGCCAGCTTCATAATGGTCGGGCGACTCGTCCATCCATCCGCATTTGCGTCGATCAGCGCCCATACCAAGGCGAACAAGCCGGTACCGAAAAGTATCATGCCGGGTACGTCCAGCCTCTGCGTGTCTGGGTCGTTTGACTCGTCGACAGACGTGACAGCGAGTGCGATGAGGGCCACTCCTACTGGAACGTTGACGAGGAACGCCCACCTCCAGCCCAATGCAGTGGTGATCACTCCACCAACCAAAGGACCCACGGCCACGGCGACTCCGATGACAGTGCCCCAAAAGGCAAAGGCCTTTGCGCGGCTGGCACCACGAAATGCGTGTCCCAGCGCAGCCAGCGCTGCACTGAGCTGGACTGCCGCGCCGACACCTTGTAGGGCGCGCGAGGCATTTAGAATGAGAGATGAAGGCGCGAGTCCGCAAAGGAAAGAGGCAACGGTGAAGGTCACCAGACCAAGAATCAACATCCGTCGACGGCCGAAGCGATCTGCCAGCGCACCAGCGGGCATCAGCAGGGCCGCAAAGGTCAGGACGTAGGCACTGATTACCCATTCGATATCGGAAAACGCCGCGTTGAGGTTGCGTGCGATTGCTGGCAGGGAAACAGCAACGATATTCGAGTCCAGCATAATCATGAAAGAGACGCCGGAGAGGCAGAGTAACATTCGGGCAGCGCGCCCGCTTACCCAACGCTCCCGTCGTTCCCGTGCGATTCGCGCCGCGTTATCGTTTTGAGTCGACGACGCTGTCGATGTAGTCTCATCGTTCATGAAGTGCTCTTTCGAAGTTACTTTTCTGGTCTGGCGCTGCCAGCTGCCTGTGAGCCGGATTGCGTACGGTTGCTTCCTATCGCGCCTAGCGGACCTTGTGCTGATAGACGAGAAGTTTGACGTAAGCGGCCGAGAGAAGCGGCGTCGCAATGCCTGCCTCCCCTGCGTGGCGCACGAGGGCGCCAATAATTTCTTCCACCTCGACTGGTCGGCCACGCTGCACGTCTCGGAACATGGACGATACGAACGGCGACCCTTTGGCGGTAAGTTGCTCGCGCGTAAGGTGTAGGAACGTGTCCGATGGAGGCTCGCCAACGACCTTCACAATGGTGACGATCTCTTCTAGCAGTTGGAGAGCGAATGACGCTCCACCCGTGCAGGCTTCAATCTCCCCAATCGTTCCGCCCGTCAGGCATGTAATGGCGCCGACTGACGCGAGCAGAATCCACTTTTCCCACATCTCGCGACCAATGACACGCGACAGGCGGGCACCGATATTCGCGTCCCGGAAGAAGGCATCCAGAGCCTCGATCCGAGATGTAACGCCGCCGTCGAGTTCTCCGAAGGCGAAGTCCTGCATCGGCGAAAGTTGCACGATGCGCCCGTCGTCCTCAAGCACCGTCGCTACCTTCAGCGTGCAACCGACCAGGTTGTGCTTCGTGAAGCGCCGGGCGAGAGTTTCCATATGACCCATACCGTTGAGAACGGGCAAAATCATGGTTTCTGGGCCGACCGCCGGTGCAATGTCTTCCAGGACGTTGGCCAGCTGGTATCCCTTCACAGCGAGCAGGACGGCATCGTAGGGCTGTGCAATCTCACCTGCTGTCACGAGCGTTGGATACAACGTCGCGTCGCCGTGCGCGCTCTGGATACGTAGCCCCGTTTCGCGCAACTGTAACGCTCGCGTCGGTCTAACCAGAAAGGTGATGTCACGCCCGGCTTGTGCCAGTCGGGCGCCGAGATATCCACCGGTGGAGCCTGCTCCAACTATCAATAAACGCATAACGCTTTTTGTCCTCATTTGATGAAACTGGTAAGCGCAGCTTTGCGGTGATACGCAGGTCCAACGCCGGACGGCAACGCAAAACGCTGGGTCGTCTCAGGCATCAGAGGCTGCCTCGAGTCACAGCACCTGCCGGCGCCGACGTCGCACCGCAGTCATTTAAATTACGCTTGTTATCATTAATTCTAGAGCGATATGATGATGGGCGCAATCATAAGATTTTCGAAAGGATTCGACGTTCGGCATGCGCGACCGTGGGCTCGGCGCCAATCAACAGCGCTCGGGATGGCATCAGCTGTGCCTCGTGACTCAACTCATCAAGTGCAAGGAATTCGGATATGACCAGAGTTACCAAAGAAGCCGCGGAGGCAAACAAGAGGGGTTTGGTGGACGCCGCTGGCCGTCTTTTTCGGGAAAAAGGCCTTGATGGCGTCGGGGTAGCGGAGATTGCCCGATCTGCGGGTTTAACGCATGGCGCCATCTATTCGGGATTCGCCGGCAAAAGTGATTTGGCCGTCGCGGCGCTGAGGCGAGGGCGTGAAGCTGGGGCAGAGCGCCGAACGAAGGCCTTAGGGAACGAGCCGGATGTCAATGCGCTGTTGATGCACTATGTCTCAAAGCGTCAGCGTGACGATCGTATTAATTGTTGCCCCCTCCTTGCCTCCGCGAGCGAAGCTGCCCGCCAGGACAGTATCTACCGCAAAGAGTTTTCAGAGACATTTCTCGAACTCGTCTCTGCTTTGCAAGCTGCGATGGAGCGAGAGGACACAAAAGATGCGCATCGAAAAGCTCTCGCCGTCGCAGCCGGGATGATCGGTGCGGTTGCGATGGCGCGAGCTCTTGACAGGCAGTTATCTGACGAGCTACTGGAAGCTGCGCGCGCGAGCTTCGTCGAATTCGCCGAGTCTTAAACGCGCGCTTCCGCGTCAGCGGCGCTTCTCGTCTTTAAAGCGCAGATTTATGGCGAGTAGCCATTCGACGATAACCAACCTCCGGATACATGGGAACAGTTAGTGCGCAAGCGAGACGAATTTTCGGCGCCGTTCGTGCCGAATTCCCATTTCAACAATTCGATGATTTCTGGGTCTGTCGAGTTTGGCTCTTTCGCGCGGCGCACAATTCGAGTTTTGCAACATTCTCACGGCTATAGAAAGAAGTTTGGTTTGCCGGCGTGATCAGAGTTTGAGATAGGGGTGTCCTTACATCTTCGTTTTCCGCCGGAGCTTACTGCAATCAAGGCTGACAAGCGACCCAGATGCGGGACCCCAGAGATCGTAAGCCGGGGCCTATTTTATGAACAGCGGCTAGGCAGAGGCTTTCTTTTGCGCTTCAAGTCGCTTTGCGTGTCTTTCAACGCGTCTGCTGGGACGGGCAGCAGACTGCTCGGCTGTGTGCTGCCTAGCCGCGTGACTTGCACCTATCGAACGCAGGTTGTCGATGGTGAGAGACGCTAGGCGCTCGCGCTCAGAACCGGGAGGTAGAAGATAGGCTAGAACAGCGAAATTTTTCTGGGAAACGAATTTTTTCGCGTCTCCAATCCATCTGGATGCAGCTTCGATGTCGTCCGTTACCTCCTGCAGTCCACGCACGTGGGTCAGTAGGTCTCGCGTTGTGAGTGAAAGCGGATCCATGAGGCGTAGCCGGTCCGCTTTTTCGAACATTTTTCCGACGTTGAATTTGGGCGCGATAACCGCCAGGCCCTCTATTTCGCCCCGGCGATTCTGGTAATACCTCGCCTGAGCACGAGTCTGGTACAAGCCATCGTCAATAAGTCGGCTCATTTCTGCCTCATCGCGTTGCAGCTCTTCGGTCACAATCCGACCGCTCACATCCTTCAGCCTGACTTGTAATGGCACACGAAGGTTGAAGGATGCCAGCAAGGTATCGATTTGTAGTTGCGATCGGCCGCACTCCGCGCCTATCGTCCGCGCCTCATCAAAGCGATTCAGGATCTCTTTCCGGTCCTGCAATCGACGGATGGCGTCGGCACGTACCTTATCGTCGGCGAATCGTTCACGCTCCCTGGCGAATTGCTCTCCGAAGTTCTCCGGGCTTGCGCCGCATACGTGACCAATGTTGGAGAGCCGTCCGTCCTCTAGTTCAACCAGCACACCGTCCCGATGTTTCTGATGACAGGTCGTAAGCGAGCACCGCATGTACGTTCGTAGATAGTATGAAGGACCCGCCGGAGTTGGACCTGTCGAGGTCAATGCAATCGACGTAACCTTCAACTTGGCGGAAATCCGAAGGCTGCTCAAGTTTTCTGAACTGTCGCGTGTCCATACTCTTCCTTCCGAGGGAGATGCACTGAACTGTACATCCATACAGGGTTGCGCATCAAGCTCGCATAACTGTCCGGCAGTTGATGCAGGGAAACGGAATTCGTGAGTCTGGAGCAGAGTTCGTGCGACCGAAAAGAGGGAATTCATGAGACTGCCGGGGACTCTGTCATGATGCTGGCGAGCACGGCAGGCGGACGGTAAATGAGGTGCCGTTTTCTGAAGAGGCGACCCCTATCGTTCCCTGGTGCGCGCTAGCAATGCAGCGGCAGATGTACAGGCCCAGCCCCATGCCTGCCGCCATACCCCGCCGGTCAGCCGGCCCCGCGCGGGTTAGCGGATCGAATAGCGTGGGCAGCGCGCGTTCCGGGATCGGGTTACCTTCGTTGGATACGACCAGTGTGACCTCGCCATCATGACCGGCGGCGTCCACAACGACGGGTCCTGCTCCATAGCGCACAGCGTTGGTTACCAGATCGACCACCAGCTGGCTGAGCCGACTGCCGTCCCACCTACCCCGGAGTTCACCGGCCAAACGCAGCTCGATATGGGCATTGGGGTAGGACGCGCGCGCTTCGTCCACCGCATCGCGACAGATCCGCCCGGTATCCTGCGGCGTCAAACTGACCGGCAGCGCGTCGCCCAGCCGCGTGCGCGTAAAAATGAGCAGATCGTCAATCATCTGTTTCATCCGCATGGCGCCACGCTGAACAAACGCCACCGCCCTTGCGCCGGCAAAGGAGAGACCCTCGTCATGCAAGAGTACTTCGGCGGCATTCAGCATTGCGCCCATCGGGGAGCGCAGGTCATGGGCGAGTACGCCGGCGAACAGGTCGCGGATGCGCTCAGTGCGCTGTGCGTAGTGCCGCACCGATTCGGCAAGCACCTGGTCGATCGCCTCGTTGAACCGGATCATCTCCTGGAACGCCGCAGCACCGGACGGCGACCTTTTCTCCCAGCGGCGCAGAACTGTGGGGCGCAGGGAACGGAACTCGGCAACCACATCGTTGATGCTGAATCCGTGTGACAGACGATCCTCCGCATGCAGACGCGCGACCCGGTCGAAGTCCGAATTCGGGGCGTGCGTACCGCCGCGCGATTTGCTTTCCTGCTGCGCGTAGTTCTGCGTCTCGCGCATGTCCGTCGCGATCGCGGTCAGGATGTCAGCCGCCGAGTTACGCAACTGGGTTTCCGTCAGCTGCGTGTCGTCCTGGCTGAGCGAAAGCGCATAACTGGTCCAGTCTTCAATCAGACCGGATAAATCAGCTTCAATGAAATCGGCGAGGCTCATGCATTCCTCCTGGTATGAGGGTTGCGCGTACACAAAAGCCTGTGCCGGTCGTTAACCGGCCACGCAGCCAGTCGCCAACACGATCGAACCCCATACCATTTTCTGTATGGCAAATTCTTCACACTGCAGGCGATGGACGGCGCAGGCTGTCGCCCGCGGGGCAGTAAGGGTGCAGGTTGCTAGTCGTCGATGGATTACCGTAGTTGTGTACGTCAAGTTGTGCAGAAACCGGTGACGATGGTTTCAGTCGATCTTTCTGCCGTGTCCGCTGCGCAGGGCGTAGCCCTCAACAGCGGACACGGCGCGCCGCTCATGCAGCAGCGCGTAGAAACTCCTTCTTCTGCTCGGCCAGCAGAGCCATGTTCAGATAACGGCTGTCTTCGAGCCACGTTTCATGCGTTTCGCTGCACAGGGCCCGGACGAGTCGCAGGCACGCCGCCTCGTTCGGAAAGATTCTCACAATACGCGTGCGTCGCCTGATTTCCTCGTTCAGGCGCTCAAGCTTGTTGGTCGACTTGAGGTGTTTGTGATGCGCGCGAGGCAAGCGGTAGAACGTCAGCGTCTCGGCAATGTTGCCTTCCACCCAGTCGACGAGCTTCGGATACTTGCCCTGCCACTTGCTGATCCATGCAGCCAGATCCCGTTGTGCTTCCTGCAGGTCGCGACGGTCGTACATCCAGCGCAGTTCCTGCAGGCAGTCATCGTCGGCTTACGCGGCAGATAGTCCAGCGCGTTGCGCAGGAAGTGCACATAGCAGCGCTGCCAGACGGCCTCAGGCGTACCATTTTCGGCACCCTCGGGCGCCGACCGATAGCGAGGGGGTCTGAAACCATCTTCGGCGGGGTGTTGAATGAAGCACGGCGAGAAGGCGTATCCGTTTCCCTGAGCGTCCTTCACGGAAATCCCGCGCGTCGTCTCTACGAGCAACTTGGCTTCAGGGGAGTTACAGAAATATCACTCGACGCCAAGCTGATATGGCCCCGGGCTGTGCCCGCTAACGAGAGCAACCACCTGGATCCGGATGTCTGACCAGGTCGTTAAATGACCGCAGACGATGAAACTACCGAGTGTTCTCGTCTTGTGCCTTCGCAAGTCACAGTACCGAAGGCGTAGCAAGCCGTACTGCCTGTTCTCGTAGGTCTCGCCGAACTGTAGAGCGCCGCTGATCGTTCAGGCGACGCTTCTGTTTCAGGCGAACGTGAAATTGCTCTGATCACACATCAGTTCTGCTGCTTCCAGCTCACATATCGCCCGTCATCCTGGGCCGGGCGTCAGCGTAAAGCAGCGTTGCATCACGTTGCGAAGCTGGGTTGCATCGGCGCGGGCGTAGCCGGACGTAGTCGCTACCGACCGGTGCCCGAGCAGGACCTGCGCGACGGGCAGCGGCACGTGAGCATCGACGACAAGCGTCTTGCCGACCAGATGACGCAACCAGTGTGGCGACGCCTCCTGGAGCGCCAGGCGCGTGGCGACCTCGGCAGGCGGCACGGCGGCGGCCATTTCCGCAAACGCGGCCCGGACCTCGCGATACAGTCCGGAGGGGCCGAGCGCGTCTTGCCGCTGCCCGCGGATCAGCGGCAGGTTCTCCCGGGGTGCCGGGTCAGGCGGCAGTCCGCATGCCGACCGGTATCGCTGCAGAAAGATCACGCACGGACCGGGGACGGGAACCGCCCGCTCCCGGTGCCCCTTTCCCCTGACCTGTAGCGTCCAGCCGTCGTCGCTGGTTGCGAGCCGGGGAAAGCTATCGTGCCAGGCCAGTTCGTCCAGGCGGATGCCGGTAAAACGGTAGGTCGCGACGATCGCCGCGCGTCGCGCGACGGCGACCGGCTGCCCGTCCGCGTTCAGGCGGGCGCGCAACCAGTCGTCGCATGCCCGTACGGCGCCGGCGGGCAGAATGCGATCGGGTGCGAACTTCTCACGTGCGGCGGCCGCGTCGCCCAGACCCGCGCCGGGGTTCGCCGTCAGATACCCCGTGCGCCATAGATAACTCAGGACGCTGCGCACGACGGCGAGCGCGCGTTGCTGGCTGCGTTCGCCGAGCACATGCGAGGCGCGCGCAGTACGTGCGCCCATGGCAGACAGGGCTTCGCGGTAGCGGACGAGGTGTTCGCGCGACAGGCTGGACAGCGGGCCGGCAATGTCGTTTGCCTGGCACCACCTGACCAGGCGCCGGATTTCCGCGATATACCCGCGTCTTGTGTGCACGGAGCCGCCTGCCCGGTCGCGTAGGAAAAGCCGGATCGCCGACGCATCGTCGAAGCTGCACAGGGTGTTCGACGCCGCATCCCGGTTGACGAGGTGTCCCGCGCCGGCGAGCCAGGGTTCGTCGTCAAGCGAGGCCTGGGCCCTTGTGCCCGTGTGCGGGGCCGGACCGGCGACGGGCTCAGGGTCGCGCTGCGGCCCGCGGGGCCTGACGCAGCGAAAGCGAACCCGCAGGACGCGCAGCAGGCGCTCGACGACCACCTCGCTGCGCGGAGCCCGCCCGGCGGGCACGGTCAGCACCCGGCCCGCATCCCAGAACTGCACCACGGCGCCGCCGGCCAGCAGCAGGGCAAAGACCTCGGGTTGCGCGGCTCTCGCGTCCTGCATGCCCCCGTACTTCCTGAGCAGGGAGGCAGGCGTCCAGCGTTCGTAGACGGGCACGCCCAGTGCATGGGACAGGTAGCGCACGGCGTCGTCGATGCCGGCCGGCAGCGGTCGGGGTGGAACAGCGAGCACGTCGATCCAGTCGGCAGGCGACATGACGGTCTCCGGTGACAGGTGCGCACGCACACCCGGCGGTTTAGGGGGCGCGTCCCTGAGCCGGACGCAATCCGGACTGGCTGTCGTCGCGCATCGCGAGCCGGTCGCGCTCGCGCGTGGTGTGTTCCAGCAGTTGACGGCAGGCAGCAAGCTCCCGTTCCAGCGCGCGCTGCGCTTCCCCGATGGACTGCCGGTACGCGTCCGTTTCCAGCAGCAGCTGGCGGCGCAGTCCATCGTATTCGCGGCGCTCGGCCGATAGCTCGTCCTGATGCGCGGCGCGATCGCGTTCGCGCGCGTCCAGTGCGTCGGCCAGCCGTGCCTCCAGCGACTGGCGCCGTGCCCGTTCCTCCTCGCATTGCCGCGCCAGATGCGCCACCGTCGCGTCGAGTTCACCGATCTTGTGGACGTGTGCGTCGGCGCGTTGTTGGAGCTCGCCGCATTCGTGACGCAACATCGCGGCGAGCGCGGTGGCCTCGTCGCGTTCGGCCTGGGCGTCCTCGATCGCCCGCGCGGCCTCGGTGCGCACGGTGGCGAGCTGGTTATGGGCTTCCGCGACGGCGCTCTGCCAGAGTGCCCGCATGGTCGTGGCGACCGCATCGGGCAGATCCGCGACGGGATCGCGCGCAGCCGACTCGGCCAGGATCTGCGCCTCGACGCTGCGGATTGTGCGGTTGATCCAGGCCAGGTCGCCGCCGCCGAGCCGCTCGCGCACGCGACGGGCGGACACCAGCCGTCGAAACACAGCGGGGGTGACCTGCGTGCCCGCGCAGCCCTCAGCCAGCTGCTGCCGGATGACGGCGATAACGGCGTCAGTCGTATTTAAAGGAGGGCGTCCCATTTGCCGGATTATCGCGTGAATCTGGCCATTTGGGGGAATTGGCTTTTTCATTACGCTGTGTGCGTAATTAAAGCAAATAAAGGATGAGAATAAAAACGGAGAAAGCAGGTAACTCCTATTATCGTGCGAGTCAGGGCCCAGGATCGCGTCCGTGCGTGCTTCGATGCCCCCGACGATCCGGCTAGCCACCGCGTCAGGCCGTCACCCAAGGGAAATGGACCGATCTGTTCGTAATCTCCTTAATTGACGGTTCGCAATGCACAAATTTAATGATGCAATGCGTCATCCGATTATCCATAACAGGAAGTCGCAATACATTCTGTTATTAATTTTAAACCGCCAATCGTATATTTTCATGTGACCGACGGGAAAATACGCCGGATATGGCGACGCGCGAATGCCATTTAGCCGCTACTGACGTGGCGACGATGCAGTCTGCGACTTCATGGCCCGTTCGTCCCCGTCGCGCAGGTCCGGCAGGCGGTCGAATGTGGCTGGCGTGTGGCAACGCAACGTGACGCGATGTTCCCTTCCGGCTGTCGGTGCCATATAAAGCAGACGGGTCGTGCGCGCAGCCGAACGCGCGGTTCGTTGCGCTGATCGCGACCTGGGCCGCCGCTCGCGGCGGTGATGGATGTTGTCGCAACGGTCCGGGAGGCTTATGGACGCGACCTTGTCCGAGAAGCTGGTCGCACGCTGCGCAAGGGAGCGGCGTGGCGAGGGGAGCGGCGCGTCGTACGTGCCTGGGCTCACGCAGCGGCAGATCGCGCGCGGCGTGGGCCGCATGCACCGTTTCTGCTGCGCGCGCTGCGGTGGCCGCCAGATCATTCTTGGGTCCGACGCGGAACTCGCGACCTTTCTCCTTGCGCACTGGCATCCCGACACATGTGACCTGAACGAATATTTTCCGCTGACCGATCCCGCTGAAACGGAGCTGATCGCATCCCAGCTCGGGATCGCGCATCCGCGCATGCGCGACGGCAGCCCGTCCGTGTTGCGTACCGGCCTGATGGTGTTGCGCAAAACAGGTGATGGCTATGCGTGGATCGCCCTCGACACGCTCGCATGCCAGCTGGACCCGGCTCGTGCTGTGCCCGACGCGATGCGGATCGTCAGCGAGTACTGGCGCCGGCGGGGCGTCAGCTGGCAGCTGAGCCGCTCGGGCGGATTCAACGACTGCCAGGTGCGTAACCTCTGGCAGTTGTTCCCGCACGGTGAGTACATGTTGGCGGTCAGTCCGAACGCTGACGACCAGGTGCAGCACGATGCGCTGCTTGGGGAATGCCGGCGGTGCCGGTATCGCAGCCTGCGTGAGGCGTGTCATGCGGCAGCCCGGACAACGGGCCGACCACCGGGCGACGGCGTGCGAGCGGCGCTGCAGCTGCTTGCCACCCGCAGGATTGTGGGCCGTCTCGACGTGCCAGACCTGCTGCGCCAGCCGCTCAGCGGACTGAAAATCACCCGGGCCGCGTGATGCGGCTGCCCCCCCCAAGGGAGCCCGCAATGGATGACCGCTTCCGCCACGTCGGCCGAACCATGCCGGGCGTCCCGTTCCGGCATGGAACCATCGGACCATCCCGCCGCGTCAGCGCCAGCGCTGTCTCCCCGTGTTGCCGGCAGGTTCGGCGGCGCGGCATGGGCGTGATGCAGGGCGACCAGGGCCGGCACAGGTCGATCTCTCTACCGATCAGTTCCGGTGAACACGACGGCCGCCCGTCCGCACTCCTGAACAGACTGATGGCGCGCTTCCGCGGGCAATCGCGGACGGCCAGGGACGAGAACGTGAGATGGGGCAAGTCAACCGGGCTGTCATGGACATTCTGGATATCCGCCATTCTTTTCGATAAATGTCAGACGGAGCGGTTGGGGATGCCGGTCATTCCGATCACTGCGGTCAATTCGGTCATTCGCCGCCTTGAGCGGCGCGCCCCTGCGGGTGTCTTTGTGTGGGTTCCTGTCGACAGGCAAACGCGCCGCGACATCGAAGTGTGTGAGTGCGGCCGGGCGCGAACTCCGGGTCGCTGCTGCTGGCGGGTTGTTCCGGGACCGTACCATGGCTGACCGCGCCCGCAGCTTCAGGGCGGTCGCGCGGAACGACCTGTTCGAGGAGGCGGCGACCGGAAAACTGTATCGCGTGGTCGACACGGGTGGCGGCGAAGTCGACACCGTGCTGTGTGACGTCCGCAGCAGTCGCACGGAAACCATCTGTCTGCTGACGTGGGAGCTGTGCCGCCGCGCGGCGCCCGGCTATGAAGGTGCGGACAGGTTTGTCGAGGTCGAGCGCAAGCGTGATCCGTATGATGCGTTCAGGAAAATCCAGTGTGACACGGACGGACATGTCTTGCAGAGCGACGAGAACTGGCGACACATCGCGTCACTGGTCGGGGACCCTGAGTTTCGCAAGACACTGTTTTACGGGCCACAGCGCAAAGCCATCCTGGAACGGCACGCCACAGAAGCACAGATAAGTCTCACGACGATCCGCCGGTTGCACCGGTGGTATCTGCAGCGGGGCATGAGCCCGGCGGCGGTGTCCAGTACGCTGTTCAGATGCGGGCGCAAGGTCCAGCTTGCCACCTTCCGCGGCGAGAACGCACCTGAGTGCCGCGAGCGCGAGTATGCGAAGCGACCAGGGCGCAAGCCCTTGCATCCTCACCAGAACGCATGTCCGTCTGCGCTCCTGCGATGCCTGTTTGAGCAATACATCGATCTGTACCTGACCTGTCGGGAAGGTCCCTGGCAGGTCGATATCCCGCCGGAACTGATGGAGGAGATCCAGCGCTCAAAACAGGACGTGAAACTGTATGGTGTCCGCAAGCGCAGTCGAAAAGCGGGCGGTCGCGCCAGGCCTGCGGATGCGAGGCGCAAACGCTCCCGTTCGGTCGGCAACGTGGGAAGCCGCAAGCAGATTACCATGGAGATGTGCGTCGACCACCTGAACTATGTCTGTCGTTGCACCCGTGAGGTCCAGGACGCAACCGGCCAGATCGTCGATCTCGAGCTGGCGCCGTTTGGCGAGGTCACTGTCCGGCAGTTCCAGCATCACTATCTGACCAATGTGCCTTTGGCTGCGCGAATCAAGCGGAGGGTGGGCGAGCGCCAGTACGCGCTGTCGTACCGGCCAAAGCGGGGTCATGCGCTGCAGCACTCGATGGGGCCGGGCACACAGTACCTGATTGATGCGACGGTCGGGGACGTCTACGTGGTCTCGCGGCTCAAGCGCACGGTCGTCGTAGGGCGCCCAACCATCTACCTGTGCATGGATCTGTATAGCCGGCTCATCGTTGGCGTGCACGTGACACTCGAGCCGCCGAGCTTCGAGGGGGTTGCGCTGGTGCTTGAAAGTATCGTGACACCGAAGGACGAACTGTGTGCACGCTACGGGATCACGATCACGCGTGAACAATGGCCATGTGAAGGACTGCCTGGCAATGGATTTCTGGCAGATCACGGCAGTGACTACATGAAGGCGGCGGCCTGGCGGGCAGTCAATCACCAGCTGCGCGTACCGATCAGCAATGCGCGCGCGCGCGATCCGACGATGCGCGGACTGTCCGAAAGACGTTTCGGATCGGTCCCAAGCCAGTTTCAGCGCGCGGCTTTCGGGGTGGTGGAAAAGGACGTCGCGACGCGATGTGCACCACGCTACGTGTGGGATGCGGTGCATACCGCCACAGAAATCACGAAGAAAATGATCCGGGCCATATTGCGTCACAACGATACGCCGATCACCCATGGTGCCGCGATCCCTGATTCAGTGTTCGATGGTGACGCCGACACGCCGATCAACCGCTGGAACTGGGGGATCGCGAATCTGGGCGGAAGCCTGGTGAGCCGGTCGGTCGACGAAGTGCGGCTCGCGACCTGGCCACACGATGTCGCAAGGCCGACCGACAAGGGGCTGTTATGGAACGGTGCGTATTTCACCTCGCCCTACATCGAGTCGACACTTATCCACGTGTGGCACAAACATGGCAAGGACAAAGTCCCGATCCAGTACCACCCCGACAGCATGTCCACGCTGTTGCTCAAGGGCGACGACTATCTGGAGTACGCCGTCCAGTACGGCACGAACGCCGTGAGCCCGGACGATGCCTCGCTCAAGGAATGGAACCAGTACCGATGGCGGGCCCGGCGCAACAACGCCGAGAAACGGCGGGCGGCACAACCCCAGCGGATCATGGACCAGTTGAACAACGCGGAAGAGGGACGGAAGGCCTGGCGTGAGCGCCGGAAGGCACTCGGTGAGGCGGGACGTCGCCATCCAAAGACGACGGACATGCGTGACGCCCGGGCTGCCGAAGCCGCGCTTGAACGGCAATCGCGAGGCATGGGGGTGTTCGTCGCGAAGGGCGGCGCAGCGCGTGCGCAGGAACACCGCCAGGATCTCCCCGGTTCCAGGCCGCGCAAGCCGGTAACCGGTCCTGGCGACGCACGGGCGCTCATGCGCAGACGCACCTTCGAGAAACTGTAGCGCCAGCGAACCGGTCCGATGGCGACAGAGCGGGCCGACGACGGGCGACGCATGGCACCCCCTCCCTTTTTGGATAGAGGTCACCATATGAGCCAGGACAACGACGACAAGGAATACAAGAAGGTGCCGGTCACGTCGATGGCCGACTATATCTTCACGGATGTTAATCCATGTGTCGATGCCGACTACCATAACAGTTCCTTCGAACTGGAGGAAAACGCCCACAATCCCATGATCCGGGCCATCCCGGTATACCGTCCCCGGGACGAGGTGATCGAGGCGCTGAAAGCAAGTTTTACTGTACCGCATCTGGAAACATACCGGGCGTGGCCGCTGGAAATGAAGGTGCTTGCTATCGAGCACGTCATGCAGGTACTGGTCATCGTACCGGAAGTGCTTGACCTGTACGACTGGATGCATATCGCGCTGCGGCATCGCTACCGGGACGCCGTCCCAACGGCGTCGTATGCAAGAGAGGTTCGGAACAGATACAAGCTGGCGCAGACGGGCGTTGCCACCGTCATCCAGCGACCCGCGCAGTCCCACTCACGTTGTCACTCGGTTTTCGGGCTCTCCGGCGTCGGCAAGACCACGCTGATCATGATGGTGCTCAGCTTGTTTGCGATGAAAATCGACCATCATGAGTTTGAAGGCGCACCTCTGATTTTTACGCAGGTCACGTGGCTCATGGTGTCGTGTCCGCCCAATGGCAGCGTGCAAACGCTGATGCAGGGCATCCTGTACTGGTTCGATCTCAGTTTTGATGAACACAACGTCGAAGAAATGCGGAGCCGCGCAAACATCGGCGACTACGTCAAGAAGGTAGTGACCGTTCTCAAGCGGCACATGGTGGGCGTCCTGATCATCGACGAAATTCAGTTCGCGCTCAGGGCTGCGGACAAGACCTGGCTCCTGGGGTTTCTGTCGAACCTGCTGAATGAAAACGCGTGCGCCTACGTGCTGCTGGGAACGCATGACGCCAAACGTTACCTCACTGGCGAGATGCCGGGTACTCGCGAGCCTGAACGCCATCCCACAGGCAAAGCCCTGCGTAACGCGAGGCGCGCGATCAGCGGCGGTATGACCGAGCTGTCGCCGTATTCCTATGACCGGGAGTGGCGCAAGTTCGCCGACCAGCTGATGCGCATCGATTTCCTGCCGCGCGCACCGGCGAACAGAGGTGTGATCCGGAAAGCCTTGTACCTGGTCAGCGCCGGACTGCCTGCGTTTGCCAAACTGGCATGGGAAATTACCCAGTATGTAGGACTACTCGCGGGATTCGAAGCCGTCACGCATGAACTGGTGCTCCAGAGTGTCGCCAGGACGTTTTCGCCAGTCGCCGGGCTCATCCAGGCACTGCGCACGAAGGATTATGCAAGACTCGTCGATTTCGAGGACGTTGCATTCGAGGAGGTCGAAAAGGTCAGGGCGACTGTTGGCAAGCGTTCTGGCCACCGGGGTCGGGAAAATGGGCCGGGAACCGGCAAACCGGACGCGCGCTTCTCGTTTTGCGTTGCGATCCTCGTCGAACTGGGAAAGACGAAGGTAGAAGCCGAGTCGGTGGTCAGGGACAGCCTTCAGGCGCATCCTGACTGGACCAGTGAGGACGTGATTCGTGCGGCGCTCACGCCGGCGAGTGACGGGCGCCCCCGTCGGCCAGCCCGCGAGAACGGGGCGAAGAACGATCCGGCGGCAACGAAGAAGAAGCCACAGCCGGCAAAGGACTCGGGAAGAAGAAAACGATGATGAAGTAAGGAATACGGAGCGAATTGATGACGATCTTGCTTGAATTTCCCCTCCCGGACGAAGTTCTCGTCAGCGTGGCGGCCGCTTACGTGACGAACGACGAAGTACATGACGTCGCGGCGTTTTGCCGGAGGCTGTTCGGCGACGGTATCGGTATGCCGGTTGCAATCGTGACGAACCTCCGGCACGTCGAAGTCGAGACACGGCGGACCTGGGGGATGACGGCGGCAGAGATACGCGACCGGCTGACGCTATTTCCTTACTACGCTGCCTTCTGGTCAAAGGCAAAAGTCGACTTCGTCGCCGGCGTGTGCATCCAGGAACCGGACAGGGAGACGCTGAACGGACCCATACCGTGGAGCGCCAATGCGCTCGGCACGTGTGTGTATGGGCTCGGCATCCGCTATTGCAAGGCTTGCTGGTACCAGGACGATGCGGAGGGCATCCGCCGATACTGGCGACGGGCCCATCAGCTGCCGGGCGTGGTTACCTGCCATGTCCACGGCTGCGCACTGACGAGCGCTGGTGCTGGCGCCAAGGGCATGTTCACGGCGCGGCGGCCCCGCACCGATACATTGCTTGAAACGCCGGGCTCGCCGTTTCAACGCGCAGCTCGGCATGAAGTAAGTGTCCTGTCCGCCGCGATCCTGAAGGACGGCGCCGCTGCCCTCCGGTTTGGGGATTCCAGGGAACGACTGGACTGCCTGCGATCACTGGGCTACGGCGCCAGCAATCGTAACCTTATCGACGAAGACCGGCTGATTCATGATGTCATACATGCATTCGGCAAAAATTATCTCGAGCTCGTTCATCTCGTTCCCAAAGCACCGCGCAGCTGGCTTTACGCTTGCGTGTGCGGTGGCCGTGGACAAAGAAAAAAGAGTCTGCCGATCGTCCTGATGGACGTGTTTCTGTCGACCCTCGTCCGGCGCATGGAAGCCTCGCCGGGTCCACTCTGTCCGGGAGCGGAAAGTCAGGACGATCTGCAACACCGTCTGCTGATCTCGGACGCCCTGGACGATCGCTTCCATTGCCTTTGCTCGTGTGGGCATTCGTTCCTGTTTGAAGAGGACGCGCGTGGACAAAACCGGCGGCTTGAACCGACGTCCGCCGGACCGGATTTTGCACGCGCGGCGGCCATTCTTGACGAGAAAGGGTGGCCGCGTGAAACCATTGCGCGAGTCTTCGGCGTGAGCGAGAGGAGTCTTGCGCACTGGATGCGCTTCCGCGCTGAAGCCAGTGTCCGCAAGGTGTGTCTGGAGCGGGCACGACTTCTCGTCCGGTGGATCGAGCTGGTCCATCGCTGTGGCGGCACCGATGGGGCACTGGCAGAAAACGGCCGGCTCTGGCGGTCAGTCCGAAGCCTGTGGGCCAGCCTGCCGCAGGACCTGACACCACTCGATTGCCGCGACTAGGAGAGAAGTCGATGCGCGACTTTCCGCCGTTACGATGCGTGCACACGTTCGAAGCGCTTGCAAGATTGATGAGCTATCCTCTGGTCACCGAGGAGCTGGGCATTGGACGCGTAGCTATCCACAACCAGATCCAGCTGTTAGAGCGAGAGCTGGGTGTCGATCTCTTTGAGAAAAGCGGGCACAGACTGACACCGGACGGGGTACGGTATTTCAAGGCCGTCTCCGTGGCGTTTGACGCGTTTCGGGATGCGACGGCGGAGATTACCGAGAGCCGGCGCGCGCGGCGCCTGCGAATCCGTGCAGACGTGACATTTTCGAGGTACTGGCTGGCTCCGCGGCTGCCCGAGTTTCATTCGCGCAATCCCGGCGTGCAGGTCGTCCTCGAGGCGTCCGACGGTCCGGTGAATCTCTCAGACGGCCCGGTTGACGCGGCAATTCATCTTGCTCCCGTCTCGCGGACGGACTTGTGTTGTGAGAGGTTGTTCCGGAACCTGATCACGCCGGTGTGTACGCCACAGTACCTGACGGACCATGCGGCACTGGCGCGTGGCGAAACGGCCGCGCTTCGCGGCTGCACGCTGCTGTCTACCTTGCCCAGGCCGACGGACTGGCCCGACTGGTTGCACGCTGCAGGGTCAACCGATTTCGCGCTGATTAGCACATTGACGTACGAAAGCTCTCTCGTCGCCCTTCGGGCGGCAACGCGGGGGCATGGGATCGCGATGGCGACCGTTGCGTTGTTGGCCGCCGGGCTGTCCGCCGGGGAGTTCGTCGCGCCGTACGCGTTGACGCTCGACCAGGGCGACGCCGCTTACTATCTGACGCATTCCCGAAGCAAGCTGACGATGCCCGGGTTTTCTGCCTTCCGCGACTGGCTGTTGTCACAACAGCGTCCATCCTGACGGTTTGACGCCACCGTTCATTTTCGGCGATCACCTTCCTTGGCAAGTGTGCCGCCGCTGGCGGTCAATTCTCAGATCGCTTTGAATCGGGCCTCGCCCGCGATGCCTCGTCTACGCATTCAATCCGCCTGAAACTCACCGTCGACCAGAACCTGATGGGAACCCTCGAGCCGCTTCAAAACCAGCTTGTTCCCGTTCACTGCCACCCTGAACCTGGCTTCTTCCCTTGGTTCGGGGGGATAGACCGTGCCGTTCTGTACCCAGACGCCGCCGCCATCACCTAACGCTACCCACTTGTCCGCGCAACCATGCCCGAACAGAACATCGCTATTGATGCCCTGATTGGTGTAGGTCGTCTCGATCATGCCGTCCTCGCGAAACCTGATCCAGTATGCGCCGCTGATCGGCTGTTCTTCTGAGCGAGTTTCGCCGGACCGGACATCCCGGGCGGTCCATTTCACAGAGTATGGTGGCACCTTCGTCTGGTCGACGACGACGCTCTCGTAGTGAGCACGCCTCAGGTACCATTGCTTGCCGACCAAGGAGGAGAGGGCTGCGTTAGCCGGTTTTCCATCACGGATGCGCTTATCCATTTCAAGCGCACATTTGGTAAAGATATCGAACGCCTTCAGCTTGTCTTCGCTCTTCAACGTTCCGTCGTTGACGAGAGACGACTTGACGGACGACAGTGCTTCAGCGCTGATTTCCCCGCCGTGACCGAGTTGAGCTTTCGCTTTCGCGGATACGCTATCGTCCAGTCCCGCTCCGCATGTGGCAAGGACGGTCACCGTATGATCTTGGGCTTCAGTCTGGAGCAGCGACGTCTTGGTCGCACATCCCGTAGTCAGCGCAACTGTGATAAATGCCGTGCCGGCGACCGAGGCGATTTTCCGGAGATTCATTCGTATCCTTATGTTGGGAAGGGGCGCTTTTTGTTATATCGGCTGTTTGGACGAGAAAATTAGCGCGTGCCGCAAGTTGCGTGTGACTGCGCAATCTGCGCGGCGTCGCAAATGGGCTTTCGCGTTAAGCGCCGACGCCATGCTGTCCGCCAGGTAGACATTCTCGATGCATTGACACTTGCGCATGGGCGGCTGTCTCGCGTATCATCATGATACCAAAAACGAATGGGCTTAATTCGTGAACCCTGAGCAATTCCGTTCTGTACAGGCCGAACTGGGGTGGACGCATGCCCAGACCGCCGAGGAACTGGGTCTCGCAGAAATTAGCATCAAGCGAATCGCGACCGGTGCGCAGGTGATTACGGAATCGACTGCGCGCGTACTTGTCGCATCGTTGCTGATGCATCGCGAGGGGATGACCGCGAAGTATCAAAAACTGCTCGACGCATACCATCGCGACCCGACGCTGGTGTGCGGCATGTTTGACGTCACGGGGAGAATGAATGCGGACGAAGAGATCTCCATACGCACGGAGACACCTGAGACCGTCCGCATCCCAGCCCACAAATTGAGAGTAGGCCACGTGCACGTATTCCAGAACCCTAATGGAAGCTGGTCGCTGGAACGCGTACGCGAAATCTATGAGATTACGGAAGGATCTGACGGCACCGTAAGCGTTGGGCTCGGTCCCGCTGGTCACGCGTGCCGCGTGTTCTTCCGCAAACAATCGGTTACCATCACGCGCGCGTCGTCGGACGCCTCATGAGACGCTGGCGGCAAGATTTGTCCGGCCAGAATCGTGCGAGATGCGCGGTAGAGAAGTCAGGCAGTAGTTTTCCCCATTCAACGACCGTGACGTTACGAGCCCGGAGTTTCGATGCTTTCCCCACAATCAGACCTCTCGCGACCGAGTACGAACGCCGATAGCTGGGGACGTTACTACACCGCCGACTGGGTAAGCGAGAGTCTCGTAACCGCAATGCACGCGCAACAGCCACGACTCATTGTGGAACTGGGTTCGGGGCGTGGTGCGCTCGCATCGGCTGCCCGGGACAAGTGGCGACGGGCGCAGGTTGTCACGGTGGACGTTGACCATTGCGCAACGGCTTTCATGGATGCGTCTGTTGCGATCGAGTCCGGCAGCTACCGACATCACGTACATGACGCGCTTGACGACGATCTGGCCAACCGGATCGGCCTGTCCCTCGGCAGCGTCGACGTGGCGGTTTGTAATCCTCCTTACGTCCGTCCGCGCTGGCGCAAGAGTTTCGGTCGCATACTTGAAGACGCTGGCCTGTCAGGTTCGCTGAAGTCGATACACGACGCGGGTGCTGATCTGCTCTTCATCGCGCAGAATTTGCGACTTCTCAAACAGCATGGGACGCTGGGTCTGATACTTCCAGACGGTCTTATTACTGCTGGAAAGTTCGAAGGCGTGAGGCGCGCGCTGTTGCGCGAGCATCGCGTTGAACAAGTGGTACAGCTTCCGCGGCGAGTATTTTCCGGCACAGAGGCGCAAACGTACCTTGTTGTGCTCGCCAAGAAAAGCGGCGAAACTTCGACCGTGACGCTTCGCCAGATCAGTGCCGACGGCGTCATATCCCCACCAGTTTCCGTTCCATCCGATATGGCCCAGCGCCGTCTCGACTACTCCTACCACGTGTCAACCCGCGCACAGCGCTCGGATCACCGCATGCGCCAGGTGCTGCGGGTGGGCGACATGACGCTGGCTATCACACGAGGCACATTCAGCTCTCAGCAGATCGCGCAATGCTCGTGGCCCGTCTTTCATCTGGGCGACTTCGTCGCAGGCGACCCGGTTGTGCCTAAACGCTTCCGGCTGAGTCAGCGCGCACTCGGCGCGCTTCCGCCGAGGACAAAAATATCCATGCCAGGAGATGTACTGGTTGCAAGAATCGGCAGAAACCTCCACGAGAAGGTCGCAATCGTCGAACACGGTCCTTGTGTGGTCAGTGACTGCGTGTTCACGCTACGGGTGAGGGATGAAGCTCGCCAGGCGCTGCTGGGATTTCTTTCCAGTCAGGCCGGACGGCGCGCACTCGATGCATCTGCACATGGAGTAGGGGCGAGATTTCTTTCATCCTCGGATCTGATGGAGTTGGAGGTGCTACGATGACCGTGCTTCCCGGCGAGGGCAATCCTGAAGGATTCGATCAGCTCGCACTGGAACGGGCTGTCCGCTCGCTCTGCAAGGTCGGTATCCGCCGCGCACCGTTGTCGCTGGAGCGGGTAAAGTCATGGATGAACCAGTTCGAGGGCCCAAGCGAGAAGTCGCTGGCGTGGCTGATCCTGCGGCATCTCGTTTACCGTACTGGCGAACAGCTGGAGTCCAGTCTCAGGCAGGCGCTCAAAGACGCGGCAACTCACTTTCTTCGATCAGCAGAAGTGGCTGAGGGAGCGCATTGGCGCGATGCGTTAGCCGGCCGCATCAAGGGCCTGTCCTTTTACTGTGGTCCGCCGGACGTAAATGGCATGACCAAGCCTGGTAAGAGCGGTGAGGTCGTCACGCGCATCGTGAACCGCAACTATGCCATCGACAAATACTACCCGCACGACGTGTCGCAATTCGAGGCCGATGAACGGTATCTTGTCGTCGATGATGGTGCCTACACGGGCATCCAACTGGTTTCCTTCCTCGAGGGCTGGCGCAACGACTATTCGGACGGCAAGGTAGCGATCGTCGTTGGCCTCGCGCATACGCGTGCGATCGCGACGCTGCATCAGCGGTTTCCTTCCGTTCCGCTGTTCTACGGGGAATTGATGACAGAGAGAAACTCGCTGCAATCGTTGAGCGAGCAGTGGATCGCCGATGGACAATGGACGCATCCGGGAGTAACGCCTCGTGAAGTGTACGCAGATATCTGTCGCAGGCGAGGGCCATTCGGCTCTGCAACCGAAGGATTTGGCTCCCTTGGACTGATGGTGGCTTTTGAGCATGGGGTGCCCGACGACTCGCTGCACCTGCTATGGAACAAGTCGGCCAACTGGACACCACTGATTGAGCGATGAGCGGGAAAATGACGATTACTGACTCCTCCATGTTTGCAAAGACTCGCGCTGAAGAACATGACGCCGACGTATGGGGTGAGTTCTTCATGCCGCCGTACTTTGACCAATTACGGCTAAAAGTCGCGACGAAATCGGCGTACATTACGGGCAAGCGTGGATGTGGAAAGACCATGTTGCTCAAGTATTTTGACTACCACACCGCTTTTTCGCCGAGGCGAACCGAGATTCCACCCGACGAGATCCAGCACGTCGGGATCTACTGGCGCGTCGACACCCAGTTTTGCAGCTCAATGAAACATCGCGGCATCGACGATGCTGAATGGGCGGTGGTCTTCGACGGTTATTTCGCGCTTGTGATCGCGGTCGAACTCATCCGGGCTGTGCGCGCCATTGCGACGAGCGCGTATGTCGGGTTCGATGTCGCACGCTTTAACCATCTGGTTCTTCCCAGTGCCTCTGATTTTGTTCCGGACTTTCCCACATCCGCACGCGAGCTGATGACGCATCTGGAGAAGGTTCGCCGCGCCTTCAGCACGTGGGTCTCGAATGTTCAGGCGGTCAATCGTCCGCTCCTGCCGCCCGGGCGCGAATTCATAGCGGCGCTCGTAGAAGACCTACGCGCAACACCGGGCCTTGAGGAACTGTGCCTGCATGTCTATGTCGATGAGGTCGAAAACCTCGTTGCCTATCAAAGGCATGTTCTGAATTCGTTCCTCAAGCACAGCCAGCGGCCACTCATTGTCAGTTTCACGTCGAAGGAGCATCCCACCGACAATCAGACATCTGGACCGGAGTCGATCAACGCGACACATGACTATCGCCTCCTGGATCTGGACAAGTATCTCGAACCGTCCGCGCGTCCACTGTTCTTTGCCGAGGTATTTCTGGGCAACCTTGAAATCGCGGCCGGCGCTGACAACAGCGAACTGCTGCAGATCGTCCGCTCACCTGACAGGTTGAGTGAAAGACTGGATCCGCGCTATCAGGACAGTATTCTGCAGTCGATGCGCGAGCGGTTTCCGTCAAAAACCGAAAAGGAGTTTGCGGCGGATGCGATCGCAGACGTGCGTATTCGCCCAAAACTCACAGAACGTATCGAAAGGGCACTGCGCCAGCGTTCCAGCAAGCTCTCCGCCGACGATTTTTTGGCGGCCAGCGATGTGCCTGATGCGCTTGCTGTTCTTCCCGCACTGCTGAGCAGAAAATCTCTCACACCGGAGCAGGTCCAGCGTGAGCTGAAAGCGTATCAGGCCGATCGCTCCGGATCGTTCGGTTCGACGTGGATTCATAACAACCTGTTCGGCGCACTGCTGGAGCTGTATCGCCCATACGGAAGGGAATGTCCTCTGTACAGCGGCTTCGACACGCTCTGCACGATGGCGAACAATAATCTGCGTAACTTCCTGATCCTCTGTTACAAGACGCTCGAAGTTGCCGAGCTGCGCGACATCGAGGCCGCGCCATACCCGGTCGACGTCCAGTGCCGGGCAGCATATGATGCAGCCGAGCAACTGATACGCGAAATCAAGACATTCGGTCCATCCGGAGAGCAGCTTCGTGTGTTCACTTTGCGGCTGGGCAGTATCTTTCGCGCACTTCAGGCGAGCCCTGCGATGAGCGAACCTGAGCAAAACCAGATCACCATCAATTCAGGCGCGCGCGCGCTCAACGATGACGAGCGTCGTTTTATCAGTGAGTTGCAGAAATTCGCGATTCTCATCGAGCAACTTGAGACGAAGACGAAGGGAAATGTCGGACAGGATATCGTCGACTATCAGCTCAATCCGATCTATGCGCCATATTTCCAGATCAGCTACCGCCGCAAACGCAAAATCGACCTGACCGTCGAACAGTTCCACACGCTTGCGATGGGCACCGAGGGTGACTTCCGCGATCTCGCCCGGGTGTTCTCTCGGAACCTTCCCGATGCCGAGTCCCACCAACTGGACCTTCTGTGACCCATGTTGATCCGTTTTGATACATCGACGGCGTCGAGCGCTGACGCACTGGGCATCCCGGCGCAAGTTACGCTGTTCCATGGAGATGTCATTGACACGCGCGGCGAACTGGCCGTTGCTGCGTGGGGGGAAGCATGCGTGCGTGTACCCGTACGGTACAACGTCGAAGACATGACGATCTCGATTGGTGACCGGCACTCCGATGTGGACAGGATCGTACAGCTCCTTTCAGCCTACGACACGTCGACCCTTGTGCTCGAAGCGACGACACTCGGATTTGCGGAGCTTTTCGCGCTGGTGAGCGGGCTGGTGGAGGTACAGTCTGGCACGATCGACGTGGTCTACGTGGAGCCTGCAAGTTATACCCGCACGCATCCCGGCGGCGATCAGTTTGCGCTCACCGAGACCACCTTGGGCTATCAGCCGATACCTCGTTCGGTCGTTGATCTGGGCAGTGACGACCTGGAGGCCGGGGTGTTCTTCCTGGGCTTCGAATCGGAACGGCTCGACCGCGCCCTCGAAGAGCACCAGATGATCGCAGACAAAGAAGTGAAGGTGGTCTTTGGAATTCCGGCGTATCACCCCGGATGGGAACTCGACGCCATCATTCCGCACCTACCCAGGCTGCAACAAGGTCCTCTCGTGATCGAGTACTGTTCGGCAAATGATCCGGAGGCAGCATTTGAATGCCTGGAACGGACGCGAGCGTCGCTGGGCGTCGGCAAACGGATGTTCATTGCCCCCATCGGACCCAAACCGTGTGGAATTGCGGCTGCGGTCTTTGCGAGCGCCTATCCTGCGCAGACGGGTCTACTTTTTGACCATCCTAGGCGTAGCCCCAAACGCACGGATGGCGCGCTGGTGTGGCACAGATATCGCGTGCAACTGATGCGCGACGCATGAGCGAACGTTGATCGCGGCGACTCAATTGCGCGACAGGAAACAGGCTCCGTTGCACTTTTCGCTCCAATGGAGCTCGCGCACAGGTAGGCATCAATTAGGCCACGGATACACCATATCAGCGAGGCGCTTTTCGCTAATGCCCCAATAATTTGAAGACGCGAGACGTCCACTTCGCGCCGGAAGTGCAGCCTTTCGTGTGCAAGCTACTGACTCGTATCCAACGCCAGACCAAAAGTGCAAACTCTCTTGTGTCATGAGATCAATCGCCGGTGCGATCATGAGCATGCACTTCCCGCGCGGAGCGCGGCACTTCGGCATTCTTAGAGGTGCAGGCTTTTTTGCACGCTGAGAGATAGTTTTCGGCACGCCAGGCCTCGGCGCACCGCGTGGCCTTAGTGAAACACCGGATCGAGGCGCTAGTCGGATGGACGCTCGATGTTCCTGGCGGACCGCTGATCGACAGGCATGCCGCTCGCGTTACCTCTTGCTGCCCGTGTCGATTGTTGCCGTTCGGACAACATGGTGCACGCATGCGGGACGCTACTGGCGTCGGTCCCGCCTCACTAGAATCCGTCACACACGGTTGGTCGAAACGCGAGCCGAACGAAGCGCGCGCAGTTCGTGGTCGTGCTCGTGAGCGCGCCGCCCGGTGCCGCTTACCCCACTTAATCAACAGGACTATCGAAGATGAGCGAAACAACCCGCAATGTGCAGCCGGTTACCGCCAACCTTGGCCGCGAAGGCTCGGGCGAACTCGTGCCTTCCCGCTACGCCGTGCGCGTGGGTGACGTCGACGTCGTGCTGATCAGCGATGGCATTCTGCCTTTGCCGACCTCCACCATGTCCACGAATGTGAGCGTAGCGGACCGCAACGAATGGTTCGATGGTCGTTTCCTGCAACGTGACATGTTCGACTGGGCTCTGAACATCGCGCTCGTGCGCAGCGGCGAACGTCTGATCCTGATCGACTCGGGGGTGGGCGACGGTTTCGAATACTTCACGCGCGCCGGTCAGTCGGTGATGCGCCTGGAATCGGCTGGGATCGACCTCAGTGCGCTCACCGATATCGTGATCACGCATATGCACATGGATCACGTCGGCGGGCTGAATGTCGATGGCGTCAAGGCCAGGCTGCGCCCGGACGTGCGGATTCACGTATCGGCCGCGGAAGTGGCGTTCTGGAAGAATCCGGACTTCAGCAAAACGGTGATGCCGGAAGCGGTTCCTCCCGCGCTTCGCAAGGCGGCTGCAAAGTTCGTGGAACTCTACAGCGAAAACATCGTGCAGTTCGATCAGGCGGTGGAAGTCGCAGCGGGCGTGTCGGCGCGCGTAACAGGTGGGCACACGCCGGGGCACTGCGTCGTGGACGTCGCATCGAAGGGCGAGAAGCTGACGTTCGTGGGCGACGCGATTTTCGAAGTCGGCTTCGACAATCCCGAATGGCAGAATGGTTTCGAGCACGATCCCGAAGCGGCGGTGGACGTGCGCATTGCACTGCTCAACGAAGCCGCTGATACGGGCGCTCTGCTGGCCGCCGCGCATGTTGCGTTTCCGTCCATCGGTCATATTGCGAAGAGCGGTGAAGCCTTCCGTTTTGTGCCCGTTCAGTGGGACTACTGAGATCGACTGGAAACCGGCCGTGGCATGTCCGCACGAATTCGGCCGGCTCCCGTTGTTCTTGCCGGGACGAATTCAACGGGCGAACGAGGTCTCTTTTTCGCTCGAACTTCGTTTCGCCATCCGGCCCCGCGTGCGCCGGGTAATGGCGATCACGGCCAATACGACGGGGCCGATGGCGATGCCTTCGGCGAGCTCAGGCTCAATCGGAATGCTTAGAACGTGCAGCGCCTTGAACGCAGCGGCGACCAGTGACAGCACGTAATAGGAGATGGCGGCGACGGACAGGCCTTCGACGGCATGCTGCAAATGCAACTGGTTGCGTGCTGTTCGCTCCATGCCGGCGAGCAGGCGGGTGACGTCTTTCTCTTGTGCCAGATTGACTCGCGTGCGCAACAGATCGACAGCACGTGCAATTCGGGCGGCAATCTGTTCGTGGCGCGCCCAGACGCTTCGGCAGGTTTCCATCGCAGGCGCGAAGCGTCGCTCCATGAACTCCTGGATCGTCGGCATCCCCTCGATTCGCTCTTCCCGCAATTCCTGTATTCGCGCGAGAACCAGTTTTTCGTAAGCCCGCGAAGCGCTGAAGCGTCCTCCTGACCCCGACAGCGATTCGAGGCGGACCGCGAGATGCGTGAGCTTGACGAGCAACTGCGAATCATCGCCATCCACGCCAGGCGAGTCCATGCGCTGCATCAGTGATTGAAGCGACGTATGAATGTCGTCGAGATCACGGCTTAACTTGCGCGCGATGGGCAGCGTGAGCAGAGCCATCATCCGGTACGTTTCGATTTCGTAGAGCCGCTGCAGCAAGCGGCCGCCCTGTTCTTCACGAAAGTCCTCGTCAATCACGACGAACCGCATGAAGCCATCCGCACGCACGCTCCAGTCGCAGAAGACACGGCCCCCGCCGAGTACGCTGCTACCGACGAGAATAGGTCCGTCGATCCACCGAGTGGGCGCTTCACGTAACGAACGGGCATGGTCGCCCGACAACAGTTCCATACGGCAGGCGACGAACCGGTTGCCGGCAATCTCCTCGAACCAGCTCGCAGGAATGCCTTCTATCCCCGTATCACTGAAGTAATCCGTGTCGCTGCGCGGGACGACGAAGGTAAACGTGGAAAATTCAGTGTGCCGCTCCCACTTCAGATGCCACCCGAACGAGGATTGCACCGAATGATGCGTGGCGCCATTCGCGGGCAGCGGGATGCCCGTGCCGCAGCACAACGCGCGTAATGCCGTTTCGTGAATCGATGGATTGTGCTCGGCGTAGATGGCGTAGTGCACCAGAGAAACAGACTCCGCCAGTTTGAGAAACGGGCGAGCATGCAATTCCGCAGCCAGTTCGGCGCGCAGTGGATGATCCATCACGATGGGTTTCACGGGTTCGTGCTCAGGTTGCGGTTGACGCCGCAGTGCGGGTCCTTTCAGCAACTTTGGCAGAACTACGCCAACAAGAGAATCTCATTGTTTTGATCAACGTCTTCAGATTTTCTGATAGGCATCCGGTCGAGTGACGGGTTTCCCTCCGCGATCGTATTCAAGGAACCGGCCACTGTATCGACGCACAGGTGAAATATCGATCAAGTCGCCAGTTAGTTAGCCGGGTTGCTAGCGTACCAGGCGCGTTAGTGGCGGGGGGCCGCCATCGAGTTGAGATGCGCAAGTTGCCCGTCCACCTCCGCATGCACGGATTGCTGATAAACCTGTGCGGGAGTCCTGGCCGGCGTCGGCCCGCTATACGGCGGTACCCATCGACCGGCTGGCAGGCCGGCGGAACGGCTGGCAGGCAACTGGAGCGAGTTGTTGGCGGGCTGCGCGACGGAAGGGACGCCGCGCGGCAATTGCGCAAACGCCGTCGACACTGTGAGACCCAGAACGATCGCGATAACCGTATGTTTCATTTCGACCCCGGCAGTTAGGGAACGGTCCCAGTGACTGGGAGCTGGATACCACATAAGACCGGGGGTACGCTTTTTCGTTCAGACGCATGCGTATTGACGCTTTTGGCGGCGGGGGAATTCAGTCCGACGGACTCGCAGATTTGCCGGAGCCGCGGGTCGCGTCGACTGGCGTTTTACGATCCCTTTCCCGCGAGAGCAACTCCTGCTTCAACGCGAGTGCCTCGTCATTGTCGTGCTGCAACGACAGCGCCCAAAAAACTCCCGAGCGTGCCATGCGCAGGTCGTTTTTCTCGAGGCCGCTGCGTGCCCGCGCAAGTGCGAGGGCCAGCAGCCTGTGATTCTTGTCGCTATCTCTCCCGCTGTTCGAAACTGAACTCTGCGAGGACGTTGATTGTGATGGCGGCGATGTCGAGATCGGTGGCTGAGCCGGTTCGGGCACGGCACCCGACGCGACCAGCGCAGGTGTTGTTCCCGCTGTCGTTGTCGGGCTCTGCGCCACCGCGGCGTTTCGCGCCGGGCCACGCGCGGCTGCCTGTGCATCGACTGCCGCGGCACGCTCCGCCTGGCTCGTGCCATTCGTCGTTACGCTACCTTGCGTTGTGTTCGATGCTGCTATCGGCTCTCCATCGGCGCCGCCGTCAGGGCGATGCAGTGACACCACCGCGACGCTGAGCACGGCCAGGGCCACCAGAATCAGCGCTGCCCCCGTTTTCATACGCGAACCACGCAAATCTAACGATGTCAGCCGTGACCGCCAGCTCTGGCCCCCAGGCGCAACGCTTGGACGCGCGGCTGTCGCACTTGCCGCTTTAGATGCGGTTGCGGCGTCGGGCTTGTTCGTCGAGGCGCGTGTGCTGAACGCGAGCCTCGCGGGCGCGCCGCATTGTGGACAAAAATTGACAGGCTCGGACAACCTACCGCCGCAACGTGCGCACGTGGTCGAAAAAATCGGGCGACGAGCGGTTTGAGCGTTCATCGTTAATTGTTCCCCCGTATAAACGCGACGGCATCCATGGTGCGGACGGATGCTGCGATCGCAATAAGATAAGACGAATCGAAAACGGAGCGGGGCAGTTTGCCAATATCGGTCAGCGGCGCAGCAGCGTCAACCCGCCAGCCCGAATTACGCAAGCACACATCGGTCATAAGTTAGCGCTTCGACGCACAATGGAAGATTGATCGTTAGTGGGGTCGATGTGTCATTTTTTTGCCGAATTTGCCGGCCGCACATTCGTCTCATGCAACGGGGACGACTCCCCCCAGTCGATGACTGGCACGCGTATCCCGATTCGACATACGTTTAGGAACCGATAGTAAATGACGAACCAACATAATTCGGCATTGGCTTGAAATACGCACGGTGTAACGTATGCTCCCTTCGTGTACGCCTATCTCCTTGGGCAGCGCCGCGAATGTGAGACTGCCCTCGGGTTTGAAGCGGTCGCGCAAAAACAGGAGGGTAAGACCATGGCTGCCGACATGAGCGCGAGCGACAACCGTTGCGGCGACTCCGCGCGCAGTGCGCTGGACCCGGATGCATTGCGGCGCGGCGTGCTCGACAATCTCATCTGCCTGCAGGCTCGTCCGCCCGCCATTGCTACGCCGCACGACTGGTATATGGCGCTTGCCTATAGCGTGCGCGACCGCATGCTGGCGCGCTGGGCCGCCACGATCCAGACCTATGCGGCTCGCGAGCTGAGGGTTGCGTGTTACCTCTCTGCGGAGTTTCTGATCGGACCGCAACTCGGCAACAATCTCGTGAACCTGGGCATCGAGGCCGAAGCGCGTGCTGCCATGCAGTCACTCGGTCAGGATCTCGACGCACTCATCGCATTGGAGGAAGAGCCCGGACTTGGCAATGGCGGGCTCGGAAGGCTCGCTGCCTGTTATCTGGACTCGCTGGCCACGCTGCAGATACCGTCCGTCGGATACGGCATACGCTATGAGTTCGGTATCTTCGATCAGGTGATCCGCGATGGCCGGCAGGTCGAGGCCACGGACAAATGGCTGCAGAAAGGCAACCCATGGGAAATCGTGCGCCCCAACGTGAACTACTACGTGCGCTTCGGCGGACACACGCAGAGCGAGAACGATGCGCAGGGCCGCTACCGCGTGCGCTGGATACCGGCGCACATGGTCAAGGGCGTGGCTTGCGATACGCCGATGCTCGGATTCCGGGTCAATACCTGCAACACGCTGCGCCTATGGAAGAGCGAAGCGGTCGAGTCTTTCGATCTGGAGGACTTCAACGCCGGCGACTACTACCAGGCCGTGCAGGAAAAGGTGATATCCGAAACGCTGTCCAAGGTGCTCTATCCCAACGACGAGCCCGAAGCCGGCAAGCGGCTGCGCCTCGCGCAGCAGTACTTCTTCGTTTCGTGCTCGTTGCAGGACATGCTGCGCCTGCTCGATATCAAAGGCGAACCCATTGTGCGCTTTGCCGACATGTTCACCGTACAGTTGAACGATACGCATCCTTCAATCGCAGTCGCGGAACTGATGCGCCTGCTCGTCGACGAGCGGCAGGTCCCCTGGGATGAAGCCTGGGATATTACCCGCGACACGCTGGCCTATACCAACCACACATTGCTGCCCGAAGCGCTCGAAACCTGGGGGCTGCCGCTTTTTCGCAGCCTGCTGCCGCGCCTGCTCGAAATCATCTACGAGATCAACGGGCGCTTTCTCGACGAGGTCCGGCAGCGTTATCCCGGCGACGATGCACGCGTGGCGCGAATGTCGATGATCGACGAGGCCGGCGAGAAGAAGGTGCGCATGGCGCATCTGGCAACTGTCGGCTGCCATGCCGTAAATGGCGTGGCAGAGCTTCATTCCGCGCTGCTCAAGCAAACGGTGCTGCGTGACTTCGCGCAACTGTGGCCCGGGCGCTTCAAGAACGTCACCAATGGCGTCACACCACGTCGCTTCATGATGCTCAGCAATCCCGGGCTTGCGCGGTTACTGGACGAGACAGTGGGCGAGGGATGGGCGACCGACCTCGCACGGCTTCGCGCCCTCGAATCGCACGCGGACGAACCGGCCTTTCTCGACGAGTGGCGCCGCGTCAAACATTCGAACAAGGCGATCCTCGCGCAGCACATTCGAAGCGCGACGGGCGTCGAGGTGGACCCTGCCGCGTTATTCGACATTCAGGTCAAGCGCATTCACGAATACAAGCGACAGCACCTGAACGCGCTGTACATCGTCACGCTGTATCAGCGTCTGCGCCGCGATCCGCAACTTGCTGTCGCGCCGCGCTGCTTCGTATTCGGCGGAAAAGCGGCGCCGGGATATGCGATGGCCAAACTGATCATTCGCCTGATCAACGGCGTGGCGGAAGTCGTGAATAACGACCCGTCGTTGGGCGGTCGGCTCAAGGTGGTGTTCTACCCGAACTTCAATGTGAAGAACGCACAATTCATCTATCCGGCAGCGGATCTTTCCGAGCAGATCTCGACTGCGGGCAAGGAGGCATCGGGTACAGGCAACATGAAATTCATGATGAACGGCGCACTGACCATCGGAACACTCGACGGCGCGAACATCGAGATCCGGGAAGAGGTCGGCGAGGAGAACTTTTTCCTGTTCGGCATGACCGATTCACAGGTGGAGCAAAGGCGGCGCGATGGCTATTGTCCGGCAGACTTCGCGGCTGGCAACGGCGAATTGCGCGATGCGCTGGATCTGATTGTCAGCGGGCATTTCTCGCGCGGCGACCGCGATATGTTCCGGCCGCTGGTCGACAATCTGCTGCACGCCGATCCGTTTTTCGTGCTGGCCGACTACGCGGATTACGTGGCTTGCCAGGAACGCGTGAACAACGCATGGCACGACGTGCGACGCTGGACCCGTATGTCCATCTTCAATACCGCACGTTCGGGTAAGTTCTCCTCGGATCGCGCGATCAGCGAGTACTGTAGCGAGATCTGGAAAATCGGTCCTGTGAGTGTCGACCTTGAGCGGCTCTGAGAAACGCGGCGCGAGCTCGCGACTCAACCGGGTGAACCCATCGACGACTGCTGATAGTTCTGGATTCCAACCTTGTCGATCAGGTTGATCTGTACCTCGAGCCAGTCGATATGGTCTTCAGTGTCGTCGAGTATGTCCGAAAAGATCGTTCTCGAAACGAAGTCCTGGACTGATTCACAGTAAGCGATCGCCTCTTTGCAATGGGCCTGGGCGGACTGTTCGAGTTTGAGATCGCATTGGAGGACCTCCAGCGTATCCTCCCCGACGAGCAGCTTGGCCAGATCCTGAAGATTGGGCAAGCCGTCGAGCATGAAGATTCGTTCTATCAGCTTGTCGGCATGCTTCATTTCCTCGATCGACTCGTCGTACTCATGTTTGCCGAGTCCTTCGAGACCCCAGTGCTTATAAAGACGCGCATGCAGAAAGTACTGGTTGATGGCCGTCAGCTCGTACTTCAATTCGGCGTTCAGATATTCAATAACTTTTGGATCGGCTTGCATGACAGCTCCCGTCATTCCGCAGAGTTCCATACAGGATAGGCCGCTCGTACGAGCGCGGCGATAACGAGACAGGGGGCGCAAATGATTCTCCTTATGCCGCCGTTCTTTATCGTCGGGTGAATAGCGGATCTATTCGGCACGGATTCGCGAAGTACTTCACTCAGAAATGTCGTCAAGAATGACGCATTTAAGCCCACAAAAAACCTTGCATTCTTTGGCGGAAAAACTATTTTCAAATAACAAAATCACTCCTGGCTCGGCAACGGAGGAGACCCATGCCGGCTACCCGTATGATGATTGCGCGTCGCGCCGGCGTCAGCGTCGCCACGGTCGATCGTGTGCTGCGCGACGACCAGGGTGTGCGCCCGGAGACAGCCGAACGCGTTCATCTCGCGCTCGCGACATTGCGCGACGAGCGTGCAAGTCGTGGTCGTCCGGCAAAAGCAACGTCGTTTCGGGTCGCATTCGTTCTGCCGCAAATCAATTCCCGTTTTCTCGATCAGGCCGAGCGCGATATCGCGCTGTCGGCGAGCTTCTTTCGCGAGCATCGCATCGTCCCGTCGTTTTATCGATGCGACCTGTCGAACCAGCGAGACGCTGCATCCTTCGCCCAGCAGTTGACCGACTACGACGCACTCGTACTCGTGCCGCTCGATTACCCGTGGGTCGTGCGAATGATCCAGGACATGACCGACGGGAACATGCCCGTCGTCACGGTGTTCTCCGATTTGCCGTCGAGTGCGCGTGCGGCTTACGTCGGCGTCGACAACCGCATCGCGGGACGAACGGCCGGGCTGCTGATGGGCCGGTTCGTCGGATCCCGCATTGGTACGGTCGCGGTGCTGTCCGCGTCGTCACGGCTGCACGATCAGCTGGAGCGCCGGACGGGTTTCTCGCAGGTTCTCGAAGAAGATTTTCGCAACCTGCGCTGGGTCACGGAGCCTGATTTCGCCGAAGACGACGACAGTGCCGGTCTTGCTGTTCAAGGCCTGATGGCCGGACACCCGGATCTGGTCGGCGTGTATGTGACGGGCGGCGGCATTTCCGGCATTGCGTCCGCATTGCAGGAATCCGGCGACAAGGCGCGCGTCGTTCTGATCGGCCACGAATGTACCGCCGAGACGCGGGTGCAATTGTCCGAGCGCGCAATCGACGTGATCCTCGATCAGGACGTGCGCGGCATCGTCCATTGGGCGGGCCTCGCGGCCATCAATTTTCTTAACGACGTGCGGGGCGTGCTCAACATCCCGACGCCCGAAACCCGGATTTATCTTCGTGAGAATGCGCATGCCTGACGCTCGCGACACGCGGACTGCTTTGTGAATCCGTCAGAGCCCGAATACGGCGTCCGGCGCATGGACGCTGTCTGTCATCAGGTTGGAGACCCGAGAAAGACAAGGAGAAGACAAATGTTACGTCTTACGTCAGCAAGGGTAGTCGCGGCCGTCCTCGCATCATTGGGACTTTGCCTGGGATCGACGGCGCACGCCCAGGGCAAGCAATTGACATTGTGCTGGGCGGCCTGGGACCCCGCCAATGCACTCGTAGAGTTATCGAAAGACTTCACGGCCAAAACCGGCATTGCAATGAAGTTCGAGTTCGTGCCATGGACGAGCTACGCGGACCGCTTCCTCAATGAACTCAATTCGCACGGCAAACTGTGCGATCTGATCATCGGCGACAGCCAGTGGATTGGCGGCGCAGCCGTGAATGGTCACTACGTGAAGCTGAATGACTTCTTCGCGAAGAACAAGATCTCCATGGATGACTTCGTGCCGGCAACCGTGGTCGGCTACGCAGAATGGCCGAAGAACACGCCGAACTACTGGGCCCTGCCTGCCATGGCGGACGCAGTGGGCTGGACCTATCGGAAAGACTGGTTTGCAAGACCTGAACTGCGTGCGGAGTTCAAGCAGAAATACAAACGCGAACTCGAACCGCCAACCACGATGGACGAACTCAAGCAAACCGCCGAGTTTTTCCAGGGACGCAAGATTGATGGAAAGACGGTGTACGGCGTGTATATCTTCACGGAGCGCGGCTCGGAAGGTATCACGATGGGTGTGACGAACATGCTCTACAACTTCGGCTTCGAGTACCAGGACCCCAAGAAGCCCTATCACCTCGACGGCTTTGTGAACTCACCCGGCGCCATCAAGGGGCTGGAATTCTATAAGGCACTGTACAAATGCTGCACGGCACCGGGCATGACGAACGCGTACATGCAGGAAGGACTCGATGCATTCAAGTCCGGTCAGGTTGCCATGCAGATGAACTGGTTCGCGTTCTTCCCCGGGCTGTACAAGGACCCGAATGTCGGCGGCGACAAAATCGGCTTCTTCGTCAATCCAAAGGAAATGAAGCAGTTCACGCAGCTCGGCGGGCAGGGCATCTCCGTGGTGTCGTACTCGGATCATAAGGCGGACGCGCTCGAATACATCAAATGGTTCGCACAAGCCGACGTGCAGAAGAAATGGTGGCAACTCGGCGGCTATTCGGCGGCGAAGTCGGTCGTGGATGCACCGGACTTTCCGAAGAGCGCACCGTTCGCACCCGCGTTCCTGAAGTCGATGTCGATCGTCAAGGACTTCTGGGCGGAGCCGGCCTACGCAGAGTTGCTGCTCGATATGCAAAAGCGCGTGCACGATTATGTGGTTGCCGATAAAGGCACCGCAAAAGAAGCACTCGATCTGCTGGTCAAGGACTGGAACAAGGTCTTCAAGGCGGAAGGAAAGTAGAGGCGCGTTAGCGATCAAGGTATCTCGGCTCGCGGATTAGCGGGCGGGTCATCCCAGCTAATCCGCGAAAAGGAGTCGGCATGTTGGCAAACAAGCCTTTTGCGCCGGAAGGGTTGCAGGCGAAACGGCCGCCGCGCGCGGCTGCGCGCCAGCGCGGGCTGTCCGACAGGACGATCGCGTGGCTGTTCATTCTTCCGACCATCGTATTGCTGCTCGCGATCAACATCTTTCCGTTGATCTGGGCTTTGCGGCTGTCGTTCACGAACTTCAAGTCGAACATGCCGAGCGTGCCCGCGCGCAATGTGGGCATCGACAACTACACGGACATTCTGACCGACGAAGACATCTGGTACGCGATGCAGGTCACCGCGCGCTTCGTATTCTGGTCGGTCGGACTGGAAGTCCTGCTTGGGTTCGGGCTCGCGCTGCTGATCAACCGGCAGTTCAGAGGCCATAGTTTCTGGACCACGCTGATCCTGCTGCCGATGATGTTGTCGCCCGCCGTGGTCGGCAATTTCTGGACCTTCCTGCTGCAGCCGCAAACCGGTCTCTTCAACGACATCGTCAGCTTTTTCACAGGCATTCCGCCCAGTTCGTTCCAGATGATCGGCGACGTGCCGCTTGCGCCATGGACGATCGTAATGGTCGATACCTGGATGTGGACGCCGTACGTGATGCTGATCTGTCTTGCCGGGCTGCGCTCGATTCCCGACTACATCTACGAAGCAGCGGAAGTGGACCGCGCTTCGCCGTGGCGGCAGTTCTGGTCGATCACGCTGCCGATGACGCTGCCGTTCCTGATGCTCGCAGTCCTGTTTCGCGGCATCGAGAACTTCAAGATGTTCGACATGGTGAATCTGCTGACGTCGGGCGGCCCGGGCTCCGTGACGGAAACCGTGTCGATCACCCTCAAGCGCGCCGCGTTTGAGAAGTGGCAGACGGGCTATTCGTCCGCGCTAGCGATCATCCTGTTCGTCGTCGTATTCGGCGCCGCGAATATCTATGTGAAGGCACTCAACAGGGTGAAACAGCGATGACAGACCTTGCCCTTCAACAATCGGTCGTCGCTGCGACGCCGCGCAGCAAGACGTTTGCTGCCGTCGTGGTGATCGCGTACGCGCTCGTTGCGACCTTGCCGATCGTGTGGATCATTCTGACGAGCTTCAAGACGCAAGAGGACGCGATTGCCTATCCGCCCGTCGTGATGTTTCAGCCGTCGATGGAAGGCTACGTGAACCTCTTCACGATCCGCTCGCGGCAGACGCCGGAGTTCATCGCGAGCCTGCCGCCTGCACAGACCTGGTACGACCGCGATGTGCGCAAGCGCAACATGGTGATTGCGGGACCGTCGAAGGTCTTGCCGCGCTTCGTCAACTCACTCGTGATCGGCTTCGGCTCGACGTTTCTCGCGGTGTTTCTCGGCACGCTCGCGGCCTATGCATTCTCGCGCTTCAAGGTGCCGCTCGCCGACGATCTGCTGTTCTTCATTCTGTCGACGCGGATGATGCCGCCCATCGCCGTCGCGATCCCGATCTACCTGATGTACCGCGCGCTCGGGCTCGCGGACACGTACCTGGGCATGATCGTGCTCTACACGGCCGTGAACGTGTCGCTGGCCGTGTGGCTGCTCAAGGGCTTCATCGACGAGATCCCGCGCGAATACGAAGAGGCCGCGCTCGTGGACGGCTACACCCGTATGCAGGCTTTCATCAAGGTGGTGCTGCCGCAGGCGATCACGGGCATTGCCGCCACTGCGATCTTCTGCCTGATCTTCGCGTGGAACGAGTACGCGTTCGCGCTATTGCTGACCAGCGGCGACGCGCAGACGATGCCGCCGTTCATTCCGTTCATCATCGGCGAGGGCGGTCAGGACTGGCCGGCCGTGGCGGCTGCCACCACGCTGTTCGTGCTGCCGATCCTCATTTTCACCGTCGTGCTGCGCAAGCATCTATTGCGCGGCATCACTTTTGGAGCGGTGCGCAAATGAAAGCCCTACCTGCCACGCCGCGCCGGCGCTTCCTTCGCAGACGCTACTGGGAAGGCGCATCGACAGCACTCATTGGTCTGGGCATTGCCATGCTCGTTCAACCGTTCACCGTCGGCCTCTATACGTGGTCGTTTCCCGTGATTCTGGTGGGCGCGCTGGCCTTTGTCGTGACCAGCCACTTCCCGGACTGAGCCATATGTCGACGATCGTTCTCTCCAATCTCCACAAGCGCTTCGGCGAATTCACGGCCGTGCACGATACGAATCTCACGGTCGGCAACGGCCGTTTCGTGGTGCTGCTCGGACCGTCCGGCTGCGGCAAGACGACCACGTTGCGGATGATCGCCGGACTCGAACTGCCGACGTCGGGTCAGATCCTGATCGACGGCGAAGACGTCACGGCGCTGAGAGCCCGTCAGCGCGACATTGCATTCGTGTTCCAGATGTTCGCGCTCTATCCGCATATGACCGTGCGCAACAACATCGCTTTTCCGCTGAAGAACGAGGGCATCTCGCGCAGCGAAATAGCGGCGCGCGTCGACACGGCCGCGCGCATGCTGCGCATCCAGCATCTGCTGGATCGAAAGACGGGCGGCCTGTCGGGTGGCGACCGTCAGCGCGTTGCCTTGGGACGCGCCATCGTGCGCCATCCGAAGGCCTTTCTGATGGACGAACCGCTCGGCACGCTCGACGCGGACTTCCGCGAACTGATGTGCCTCGAGTTGCGCAAGCTGCATAACGCGCTCACGGCGACCACCGTCTACGTCACGCACGACCAGAGCGAAGCGATGGCCATGGCCGACGACATCGTCGTGATGAATCGCGGCGAAGTGCTGCAGTCCGCCTCGCCGCATGAGATCTACCAC
Source organism: Paraburkholderia sp. XV (assembly GCF_020177535.1). Classification (NCBI taxonomy): domain Bacteria; kingdom Pseudomonadati; phylum Pseudomonadota; class Betaproteobacteria; order Burkholderiales; family Burkholderiaceae; genus Paraburkholderia; species Paraburkholderia sp. XV. The sequence continues at coordinate 155,821 of NZ_JAGUUD010000007.1, forward strand.
TTTCCTGCGACCGTGTTCGTCGGCAGCTTCATTGGCAGCCCGCCGATGAATTTCCTCGCGGTGGACGGCGGCGTCCCGGCAGGCGCGGAACAGGTCTCGCTTGGCGGTGCGGCCGTGGCCGTGCCGCGTACCGATGCATCGGCCGCGAAGGCGCTGGTGGGCGTGCGGCCCGAGCACGTCGTGATAGACGATCGCGGCGCGTTGCGCGGACGTGTGATCGCCGACGAATATCTCGGTTCGCATCAGATTCTGGTGGTCGAGACGGCGCTCGGCATCGTGCGCGTGCGGGTCGGCAAGGACGAGGGGCGCGCGGCGGGTTCGCAGGTCGGGCTGTCGTTTCACAAGGAACGCACACTGCTGTACGACGCGGAGAGCGGCAGTCTGCTGCCCGGCGCGGCACGCCAGATGGCCTTTAACGGTAGCGGTAACGGCAGCGGAGGCGCTTATGTCTGAGATTCGCCTGCACAACGTGACGAAGCGGTTCGGCGATATCGTCGCGGTGGACGACGTGTCGATCGACGTGAACGAGGGCGAGTTCGTCGTGTTGCTCGGACCGAGCGGCGCAGGCAAGACGACCACATTGCGGCTCATTGCGGGCCTCGAACGGCCCGACGAAGGCGAGATATTCATCGACGGCGAGGCGGCCACGGACATGCATCCCGCAGACCGCGACGCCGCCTTCATTTTTCAGCAGTATTCGCTCTATCCGCATCTGACGGTGTTCGGCAATCTGGCGTTTCCGTTGCGCTCGCCGCGGCGCCGCACGAGCGAAGCGGAAGTCAGCGCGCGCGTGCGGTCGGTCGCGCAGATGCTGCACATCGAGTCGAAACTCGCCAACATGGCGACGCATCTGTCAGGCGGCGAGATGCAGCGGGTGGCGATTGGCCGCGCGCTGGTGCGCGAGCCCAAAGTGTTTCTGATGGACGAGCCGCTGTCGTCGCTCGATGCCAAGCTGCGCGAGGAATTGCGCATCGAATTAAAGCGGCTGCATCGCTCCATCGGCGCAACGATCATCTACGTCACGCACGACCAGGTCGAGGCAACGACGCTCGCCGATCGCATCGGCATTCTCGAACACGGTCGCATCGTGCAGATGGGCACGCCGCGCGAAGTCTATGGCAACCCGGCGTCGCTCAGCGCGGCGCAACGTCTCGGCTCGCCGCCCATCAACCTGCTGCCGTCCGCGCTGTTCGATCCGGCGGCGATGCCGGCGGGCACGTCGACTGTCGCGATCCGCCCGGAAGACATCGTGCTGCACGGCACCGATGCGCGCGACGCGCTGAACCTTCGGGTGCTCGAATATTCGCCGCTTCGGCATCTGCTAATTCTGGAGCGCGAAGGCACCGCGATCGTCGCGACCACGATGACGGAACGCAACTTCACGCCAGGGCAAACGGTCGGCGTGTCACTGCCGCCGCGCAGCCTTCTTTATTTTCGTTCCGACGGCAGGAGGATTCCGGCATGAACGGCAAAACGGTCATGGCGTGCATCGAGGCTGCGCATGCCACGCTAAAGGAACACACTGAGGAGATCGCCGCGCTCGATCAGCAGATCGGCGACGGCGATCACATCTTCAACCTGTTGCGCGGCGCCGATGCGCTGCTCGGCCTGCGTGCCGATATCGAAGCGGAGGCATTCGCGCCGGCGCTGGATCTCGCCGCGTCTAAACTGCTGTCGACGGTGGGCGGGTCGTCGGGGCCGCTGTTCTATTCGCTGTTGCACGGCATGGCGAAAGCGTCGGGTGAGAGCGGGGACGTCGCCAGCGTGCAGGACGCGGCGCGCATCTTCGCCGCGGGTGTCGATGCCGTTGCGCAGCGCGGCAAGGCTGGTCTCGGCAGCAAGACGATGATGGACGTGCTGATTCCCGTGGCGTCGCGCCTGGCGGAACTGGCGGACAGCGACGCTTCGCCCGAAGCCGTGCTCGACACCCTGCCGGGAGTCGCGGAGCAGAGCATGCTCGCGACGCGCGACATGCTCGCCACCAAGGGGCGCGCATCGTTTCTCGGCGAACGCTCGCGAGGCCACATCGATCCGGGCGCGCGATCGAGCCAGTTGATGATCGACGCCGTATGTGCGCGGCTCGCGCAAGACAGAGCGTAGAAGGAGCGCAGACCATGAAGAAATTCATCAATCACGTCGACGACTTTCTGGTCGAGAGCCTGGCGGGATTCGGCGCCGCGCACAGCGATCTCGTCGTGCTCAATCAGGAACCGGTGTTCGTGCGGCGCAAGACGCTCAAGCCGGGCAAGGTCGCGTTGATCTCGGGCGGCGGGTCGGGGCACGAGCCGCTGCACATCGGCTTTGTCGGCTATGGCATGCTGGACGCCGCGTGTCCCGGCCAGGTCTTCACGTCGCCGACGCCCGACCAGATGATGGCTGCCGCGCAAGCCGTCGATACGGGCGCGGGCACGCTGTTCATCGTCAAGAACTATTCGGGCGATCTGATGAACTTCGAAATGGCGTCGGAGATGTCGGAGCTGCCCAATGCCATGGTGCTGATCAACGACGACGTCGCCGTCGAAAATTCCAGCTACACGACGGGGCGGCGCGGCGTGGCGGGCGCCGTGATCGTCGAAAAGCTGGTGGGGAGTCTTGCAGAAAGCGGCGCGGACCTCGAACAATGCAAGGCGTTCGGTGACCGGATCAACAAGCATACGGCGTCGATGGGCGTCGCGTTCTCCAGTTGCACCGTGCCGGCGGCGGGGACGCTCACGTTCAAGATCGGCGACGATGAAATCGAAGTTGGCGTCGGCATCCATGGCGAGCCGGGGCGCCGGCGCGCGCGTTTCACCGCGGCCGACGCAATTGCGGGCGAACTGCTGACGGCCATTGTCGCGGATCTCAAGCCGCCGGCGGGTGCCGAACTGCTGGTGCTGATCAACGGATTGGGCGGCACCCCGCTCGGCGAACTCTATCTGTTGTTCAATTCCACCCGCTTGTGGCTGCAGCAGCGTGACCTGAAGATTGCGCGCGTGCAGGTCGATTCGCTGACGACTTCCCTTGAAATGGCGGGCGCGTCGATTACGTTGTGCGTGATGAACGACGAAATGCTAAGACATTGGGATAGCGCAGTACACACACCGTCGCTGAGGTGGGGTATGTAGCGGGTATTGAATGACGCTCTCCTGCCTGAAGGAAGGCCGCCTGCACGCCTCGCGCGCATGAGTTTTCGACATGATGCGCATGCGCATATTTCGCTTGTTGCGTGATATTGGCAAACCTACAGTCGGTTGTCGCGCAACGCCTTCGCACCGTGCCGCTGGTTCACGTGAGACAGGCAGTGGACACCGATTGTTCATCAGGAGATCGTCATGCAAGACATCAAACGGGGCAGAAGGCAGGCAATCAAGACGATCGGCGCGGCACTCGCGGCTTCGACGTTGCCGATGCCCTTCATCAACGTGCGCGCCCAGCAGCAACAGAATTTCTCCGGAAAGACCCTGCGTCTGCTCACATGGTCGGACGATACGGGCACGGCCGCGCTGCGCAACATTGCCGCGACCTTCACCGCGAAGACCGGCGCGAAAGTGATCGCCGACCGCGCCGACGGAACGTCCGGCATGGTCGCGAAGGTCAAGGCGGCGGGCGATCGCCCCACCTACGACGTGATCACGCTGGCAGGCGTCGGCGCGTCCGGGCTCGGCGATGCGGGCCTGCTCGTCAAGCCGGATCTCGACAAGCTGCCGAACCTGAAAGACGTGGCGCCGCAATACCGCACGGGCGCGAACGGCTTCGGCGTCGGTTATCTGCTCTGGTCGGACGGCCTGATCTACAACACGTCGACGGTGAAGACGCCGCCCGATTCGTACGAAGCGCTGTGGGACCCGAAATACGCGGGGCGCGTGTTCCTGCCGCCGCCGGAGTGGGCCGAGGCAGTCGATCTCGCGATCATCGCCGCGAAGCTCGCAGGCGGCTCGCAACAGAACATCGAGCCGGGTTTCAAGAAGCTTGCGCTGCTGAAAGATCATGTGATGACGCTCGGTGAAAACCCGAATCAGGTTGCCGATCTGTTTCGCACCGGCTCGCTCGATATCGGCGGGATTTATTCACCCGCGTTCTTCCCCGATCAGATCCGCAAGCCCGAGTACAAGATGGGCGTGACCTACGGGATGAAGGAAGGCTTCGCGACGCAACTGATGTTCACCGTCATTCCGAAGTCACACCCGGGCGATGCCGACCTGATCCACGCATTCATCAACCATTCGCTCGATGCGGGCGTGCAGGGCCGGATGGCCGCCGACGTCCTGAACGGCCCGGTCAACTCGAAGGCCGCGATTCCCGCCGAGAGCCGCGCCTATGTGCCGAGCCCGAAGCAGATCGCCGAAAAAGCGGTGCTGCACGACGACAAGGCGCTCGCGGCGGTGCAGCCTGCGTGGATCAAGCGTTACACGGAAATCTTCTCGGCATGAACGGCATGCCCGCGCTCTTTTCGCGGCGCGGGCGCGCTGACGTCGCGCCGGCGGGATCGACGGGCGTGCCCGACGGGCACGCCGCGAGCGGTGCCGGCAGCGCGTCGGCGCGCGCGAGGCCGTGGCTGCTGCTGGCGCCGATTCTCGTGTTTCTCGCCGTGCTTGCCGCGGCCGCGCTGGTCGTGGTGCGAATGAGTTTCGGCGTGTCAGGCAACGAATGGCGTGCGTATACGCTGCATAACTATGTCGAACTCGCCGACAGCTATTTCGTCAAGTCGCTGTGGCTGACATTGCGGCTCGCTTTTCAAAGCATGGTGTGTGCGGTGCTGCTCGCCATTCCCGTTGCACTTGCAATGGCGCGCACCGAATCGCGCCTTGTGCGACGCCTGCTGCTCGCGGGCGTGCTGCTGCCGCTGCTGGTGAATCTGCTGTTGCAGGGTTATGGCTGGCTCGTGATCCTCGGCCCCGCTGGATTGCTCAACCATGCGTTGCTCGGCAGCGGCCTCGTGTCGCGTCCCGTCATGTGGCTCTATCGCGAACATGGCGTGCTGCTCGGTCTGATCCAGACGGCGTTTCCGCTGGCCGTGCTGCCGATGTCGAGCGCGATGCGCGCGATTTCCGTTTCGTATGAGGAGGCTGCGGCGACGCTCGGCGCGACCCGCTGGCAAACCATGCGTGATGTCGTGCTGCCGCTCGCGATGCCCGGCATCGTCTCCGGCGCGCTGCTCGTCTTTGCCTATAACGCGAGTGCGTTCGCGGTGCCGCTGTTGCTGGGCGGACGACGCGTCCCGATGCTCGCGGTGCTGGTGCACGACCAGGTTTCGCCGCTGTTGAACTGGCCTGCGGCGTCGGCATCGGGCGTCGTACTGATGGTCGCCACGCTTGCGTTGATGGCGCTGTCTCAATGGCTGCTGCGCCGCATGCGGCGTCTGGAGGGTTCTGCCTGATGAGTACGCAAGGTGTGTTGCCTCGCCGGCCGCTGGGCGCGCTGAGGCCGTCCTCGACGATGCCGGGCCGGCTTGGGAAGGTCGCCGCCCTGGCGGCTGCCATCGTGCTGTTTCTGGCGGCGCTCCCCATTCTGACGATGATCGCGATGTCGTTCAGCGCAGCCGACATGCTTGAATTTCCGCCGCATGCGTACAGCTTGCGGTGGTATCGAGCGGCGTGGCACACGTTTGTTTCGCCCGACGCAAGCGATGCGCTGTCGATGGGCGCGGCGCTCGGAACGAGTCTGCTCGTCGCGGTCTCGACGATGATCGTTGCGACGCTCGTGTCCGTGCCCGCCGCGTACGCGCTGAGCCGCTACCGTTTTCGCGGCAAACGGCTCGTCGAACAACTGGTCGCGCTGCCGCTCGTCTATCCGCTCGTCATGCTCGGGCTGTCGCTGCTGCTGGTGTTCAACGTTCTGCCCGTCGAACTCGGCGTGTTCCGGCTGATCATCGCTCACGTGATTCTCGCGTTGCCGTTCACGGTGAAGAACTGCGCGGCGTCGGTGGCGTCGATCGGGCCCGAGTTCGAAGAGGCCGCTTACGTGATGGGCGCGAGTCCGCGACGCGCGCTCGTCGATGTCGTGTTGCCGCTGATGCGGCCCGGCATTCTCGCCGGCATGCTGTTCGCGTTCATCATCTCGTTCAACGAATTCACGGTGACGTTCTTTCTGTATGGCATCGACACGATGACACTTCCCGTATGGCTGTATAGCCGTACGGTGTCTTCGCTCGATCCGACCGTGTTTTCGTTCGCGGTGTTCGTCGTCGCAATCGATTTTGCGCTGATCTGGCTGCTCGAAAAACTGGTGGGCGACAAAGGGATTGCGCTGTGATTGCGCTGCTGCAATCCCGCATCATCGCGCCTTGCCGCGAAACCGACTGGAAACTGTCATGACTCATCTCACGCTGCAGGCCGTCACGAAACGTTTCGGCGCCGCGCATGCGGTCGACAACGTCGACCTCGCGATTCCCGAAGGCAAGCTGGTGTGCTTTCTCGGACCGTCGGGCTGCGGCAAGACCACGCTGTTGCGGATGATCGCCGGCCTCGAACAGCCAACGTCGGGGGCGGTGATGTTCGCCGGTCGCAATATCACGCACCTGAGCGCGAACCGGCGAGATTTCGGCATGGTGTTTCAGTCGCTCGCATTGTTCCCGCATATGACCGTGGCGGAGAACATTGCGTATCCGCTCAAATTACGCAAGACGGGCAAGAGCGAGCAGGCGAGGCGGGTCGCCGAACTGCTCGACATGATCCAGTTGCCGCATATGGCCGGGCGTGCCGTGACGCAACTTTCGGGCGGCCAGCGGCAGCGCGTGGCGATTGCTCGCGCGATTGCGACGTCCCCCAAGCTGCTGTTGCTCGACGAGCCGCTGTCGGCGCTGGATGCAAAGCTGCGCGAGGCGATGCAGATTGAAATTCGTCTGCTGCAACAGCGTCTGGGCATCACGACGATCATGGTCACGCACGATCAGCGCGAAGCGATGACCATGGCCGACCTCATCGTCGTGATGGAGAAAGGCCGTATTGCGCAGGTGGGCAAGCCACTCGATATTTACCGCGACCCCGTCAGCGAATTCGTGGCCGACTTCATTGGCCTTGGCAATATCTTGCCCGTCACAAACGACGAGAGCGGGAAAGTGCGTCTGCCGGGCGGGCAGCAGATCGTCGTCGCGAACCCGGCGCCGACGTCCGTCGCATCCGGCGACATTCGTCTTCTGATCCGGCCGGAAGACGTGCATATTCAACTGGGCGCCGATCAGGCCGTGCATGATGCGAATTGCGTCCGGGGCACGGTGCGGTTCATTCGCGACGTCGGCGCCTCGCTCGAAGCCACCATCGAATGCGCAGGCTTCACGTTGACTGCTGCGACCACCCCGCGCGAAGTGCCGGGTCTCGCGCCCGGCGTGCCGGTGCTGGCAGGGCTGCCGGCGCATGCATGCAAGCTCATCTCTGCGCACGGAGTGCGTGCGTCGGCCTGACGCATGCTTGCGTCAGGCTGGTTACGTTGCACACCCTTTCTTCGAGCGCTACTCTGCTGCTCCTCATCTAGCGGTTCCTCGTAGCGACGCAGCCGCGCCCTCGTGCTGCAGGGGGAACCGATTCAAATCCGCGACACCGCCCCTCGCGGGCACGCTGTTTACGCCCACTCTTTGCTCGATGCATCCGCGCAATGTCATGGCGCGTATAACCTGTCGCAACGTACTTGCCGATTTACGTTAGAGGAGCTTTTGATGTCTCCTGCTGCCGCAGCGTCGCTCGCGTTCGTGGTACTCGTCGCGCTGTTCGCTGCTTTCTGGGCGTGGCAGTTGAAAAGCGAAAACGCGGGGATGATTGATCCGATATGGGCGTTTTCGCTGGGCGCAATCGCCGTGTTCTACGGCATGGCGAGCAACGGCGATCCGCTTGCCCGTGCGCTGGTCGCGGCGGGCGGCGGTATCTGGGGCGTGCGGCTCGGATGGCATTTGTGGCGGCGTAATGCGGGTAAACGGGAGGACCCGCGTTATCACCGTTTCCGCAATCAATGGGGTGCGGCGGCCGGACGGAAGATGTTCTGGTTTCTCGAGTGTCAGACGGTCATTTCGATGGTGTTGTCGCTGGCGTTCGCCGTGCCTGCATGGCGCACGGATACGCCTTCCGTTTCATGGGCCGCGCTCGCGGTAGCGATCTGGCTGATATCGGTGGCGGGCGAATCGGTTGCGGACAGTCAGCTCAGACGCTTCGTCGCCGACCCGGCGAATCAGGGTGAAGTGTGCCGCGTCGGCTTGTGGCGCTATTCGCGGCACCCGAATTATTTCTTCGAGTGTCTGCATTGGGTGGCTTATGCCGCGCTGTCGATCGGGTCGCCGTGGATCTGGTTGACGCTACTCCCACCCGTGCTCATGGCATGGTTGCTGATGAAGCTCTCAGGCGTGCCGATGCTCGAAGCGCATCTGGTCCATTCGCGCCCCGGTTACGCCGAGTACATGCGCGAAACCAGCGCATTGATACCGTGGCCGCGGCGACGCGGCTGAATCCCTCCCTCTACGCTTCCACTACATCCGAACGGTGCCCCGCCATGACATTTACGGCAACTCAGCCTTCGACGGACAAGCCGCTTTTTGCCAGGGAAGACTGGCTGATCCATGCGTGCGAGCGCGGATGGGTGCCGGATCGCGTAATCCGCTTCGGCATGCGCCGCCTGATGCGGCAGCGTCTCGTCGAAGAAGGCGCATCCGACGGCGAGCTTCGTTCGCAACGCTTCAACGCGCTGCTCGATGGGTTGCGCACCAGTCCCATTGCGATCGAAACCGATGCCGCCAACACGCAACACTACGAATTGCCGCCTTCCTTCTTCGAGGCGCATCTGGGAGCGTATCTGAAGTACTCCTGCTGCCTGTTTCCACGTGGCGACGAGACGCTCGAACAGGCGGAACAGGCGATGCTCGCACTTTACGCAGAGCGGGCAAGGATCGAAGACGGCCAGACCATTCTCGATCTCGGTTGCGGCTGGGGTGCGCTGGCATTGTGGTTGGCCGGGCATTATCCGCATGCCCGAATCGTCGCGCTGTCGAATTCACGCAGCCAGCGCGAATTCATTGAGGCGCGTGCGGCGTCGGCTGGCATCACGAATCTGCGCGTCGTGACGGGCAACGTTGCCCAGTTCGATTTCGATGATGAGTTACGCACCGGGTATTTCGACCGGGTGCTGTCGGTCGAAATGTTCGAGCATATGAAGAACTACGGCCTTTTGCTGGAACGCGTTGCGCGCTGGATGCGCTCCGATGGGAAACTCTTCGTCCACATGTTTGCGCATCGAACGCTCGCGTATCACTTTCAGACCCGGGACGCCACCGACTGGATGTCGAAGTACTTCTTTACCGGCGGCACGATGCCTTCCGAAGCCTTATTGCTGCACTTTCAAAACGACCTCGGGATCGACAGCCAGTGGTGGATCGGCGGCGCGCACTACGCACGCACGGCGGAGCTATGGCTAGCGAATCTCGACAACGCACGCGAGCGCGTGATGCCAGAACTGATTCTGACATACGGTACGGATAACGCGCGGCTCTGGTTGCAGCGCTGGCGCATGTTCTACATGGCTGTGTCCGAGCTTTTTGGCTATGCGCGAGGCAATGAATGGGGCGTTGCGCACTATCTGTTCGGCAAGCGGTGATGCGATGAAAGCTACGCGTGTTGCTCTGACGCTGGCCGCCGTCGCTGCGACGGTCACCCTGATGTCGGCCTGCTCGCAGTCGCCGGCCAATCCCAATCCGCGCGCGGACATTCCGCTAAAGCCAGCAAGTGTGGATCTGCCTCGCTACATGGGGCGCTGGTACGTCATTGCCATCATTCCGTATTTTCTTGAGAACAAGTACGTGGGTAGCTATACGGATTGGTCGCTGCGCGAAGACGGAAAGATCGACGACCGGTACACCGCACACAAGAGAACATTTGACGCGTCGCCGTCGACGTTTCATTTCGTCGACAGCGTCGTGCCGGGTAGTGGAAACGGCGAGTGGAAGGTGCGCATTTTCTGGCCGGTGTATGTCACGCAGCAGACGCTTCATGTCGACGACGAGTACCGCTACACACTGCTTGGTCTCGGCGACAAGAGCCTCGGCTGGATTTTCGCGCGCGAGCCCGATATCAGCGAAGATGTTTACCGCTCGCTGCTCGCGCGATTCGATGCGATGGGCTTCGACGCATCGCGCTTTCGTCGCGTGCCGCAGCATCCGCAACAGATCGGCCAGCCTGGGTTTCTGCCGGCAGGCGAGTGATGGCTGCTTCACGCCGCGGGTCCGATGAGCTCGCGCTTCACGGCGCAGCAGTCAGGATGAATTGCCTGACGTCCGTGCGCCGCTCGGCGAAGCCCGCTTCGCAATACGCGAAATAGAGCCGCCATGTGCGGATGAACAGGTCGTCGAAGCCTAGTGTCCGCACAGCGTCGAGGTTCTCCTCGAAGCGTGCATGCCAGCGCTGCAAGGTGCGTGCATAGTCGAGCCCGAACGATAGTGACTCGACGCATGCCATACCCGCGCGTCTGGCGGCGGCGTGAAAGCGTTCGGCGCCCGGCAGCATGCCGCCCGGGAAAATGTACTCGCGGATGAAATCACTCGAAGACCGGTAAGCAGCAAAGCGCGAATCGTCCATCGTGATGGACTGGACGAGCGCTTGTGCGCCCGGCTTCAGCATGCGCCCGAGGACACTGAAAAACGCAGGCCAATAGCGCTCTCCGACGGCTTCGAACATCTCGATCGACACCGCTGCGTCATAGATGCCGCGCAGATCGCGATAGTCGCGCAATTCGATCGTCACGAGATCGTGGAGACCGGCACGTGCCACGCACTCGCGCGCCCATTCGTACTGTGCGGCAGAGATCGTCACACCGTGCACGCGTATGCCCTGGTGCGCCGCGTGCAGCGCAAAGCCGCCCCAGCCGCAGCCGATCTCCAGCACGCGCATGCCGGCGCGCAACTGCAACGCATCGACGATGCGCTGATACTTGGCTGCCTGAGCGTCTTCGAGTGAACGGGTGGCATCGTCCTCGAACAGTGCGCTCGAATAGGTCATGGTCCGATCGAGCCAGAGCGCGTAGAAGGCGTTGCCAAGATCGTAGTGCGCGTGCACGTTACGTTCGCTGCGGCGCCGCGTATTGGGACGCAGCCAGTGGCGCAATCCATAGAGCAGGCGCGCAGGGGCACTGCCCGTTACCGTGCGCGGCAACGCGGTTTCATTGCGCATGGCGAGCCGCGCCAGCGCCACGATGTCGGGCGTGTCGGCCCATCTGGCTCGATACGCTTCGGCAAATCCGATGTCGCCCGCCTGCAGGATCGCGCGGCATGCCCGCCAGTCGCGCAGGATGAGTTGCGCGCCGGGTTGGGCATGAGAATCGCCGTACACGCGTTGCTGGCCGTCTGGCGTCGTCAGGACCAGATGGCCGACGCGCAAACGTTCCAGCAGTGCGAGGAACAGGCGGGCGAACAGGGGCGCATCGCCGGCGGCATAGAAGGCGCGTGACAACGTCATGGTGACGATTCCTCGTTGATCGATGTTGGTCGTGAGTGAGGCGAGGGCGGCCGGCTCCCGTAGAACGGCACTTTCTTGAACCACAGGCGCAGCGCCTGCCAGTGGATGCGGAGGATGACGCCGACCGTGAGAAGCGGTTGCCGCATGAGTGCGCGCAGCGCGTGCCCGCGCGTGAGCGGGTGCTTTCCTAGCGAAATCGCGGTGCGGATCAAAAGTCCTTGCGCGTCGTGATAGTCGATGGAGATCGAAGAGCGGTGTTCGGTCTCGTGGATACGAAAGACGTAATGTCCTTCGACATCGCAAAACGGCGACACGTGTAGCGCTTTTACGCAGTGGAGCTGGGTGTGCGCGTCGATGGGGCCGTTGTCGCGCGCTTTCAGGAGATACGAGTGACGTTGTCCGAACGTGTTGCGTACTTCAGCGAGCAATGCGCGCAGGTGGCCGTCGCGGTCGTGACATAACCAGAAGCTGACAGGGTTGAACGCGTAGCCGAATATGCGCGGGAAGGTTTGCAACCACACAGTGCCGCCGTCCAGGTCGAGGCCTGCGTCTGCGATCTGCCCGCGGACCCACCTAAGCAGGTCGGTTCCATCGCATGCGCCGTAGTCGCGCGTTCTGAGGCTCAATGGCCGCAACCGGTCGACGCCCAGCCACCAGCCCTCCAGTTCATGAAGCCTTGCCAGATCGCAACGGATGCAGAACACGGGGTAGACGAAGCGATGACGCACGGGCCGTAGCCGCTCGTGCATCACGCGCCCGGACATCAGCCAACCGGCGCGATCGGAAGAACGGCCGTTCATCGTACGGACCACGACGGTTCGACGCCGAAGTCGCGAGCAATGCGCAGCGCCGACTTCAGTCCGTCTTCATGAAAGCCATAACCTGTCCACGCGCCCGCGAACCATGTGCGTCTTGCGCGCTGTATCGAAGGAAGGCGGCTTTGCGCTGCCACGGCCGCACCGTCGAGCAGTGGATGATCGTACTCGAAGCGCTTCAGCACCGTCTCGGGTGAGGGCGGTCGCGACGGATTGAGTGTCACGATCACAGGTCTTTTGAAGGGCAGCGGTTGCAGGCGGTTGATCAGATAACTGACACAGACCGGGCGCATGCCGTCTGCCCCGTGGGTCGACAGGTAGTTCCATGCGGACCATATCCGCTCGCGGTGCGGAAGCAAGGTTGGATCGGTATGCAGCCACGCGACATTGGGCTGATAACGGATCGCGCCCAGGATATGGCGTTCGTCGGGATCGGGGTCCACGAGCATGCGCAGGCTGTCGGGCGCGTGCGTGGCGAGAATCGCCGCGTCGAAGCGCTCGCAGCCGGTTTCGGTCGCTACGTGGACGCCGCCTCGCTCGCGGCGCACCGCGACGACCCGTTCATTGGTGCGCACGTCATCGAGGGTGGCGACGATCCGGCGGACATACTCGCGCGCACCGCCTGCGACGGTCTTCCAGCGCGGGCGGCGATTCACCTGCAACAGTGCATGGTTGAGGCAGAAGCGCAGGAAGGTCGCGGCGGGGAAGCGCAGCACGTCGGCGCTCGCGCACGACCAGATGGCGGCCGCCATCGGCAACAGGTAGTTTTGTCTGAAGGGATCGCCGTAGCGGCCAGCTGTCAACAGATCGCCGACCGAGTATCCGCGGGCGGATGCCGCTTCGAGATGCCTTTCAGCCGTTGCATTGAAACGCAGGATGTCGCGCAACATGCCGAGAAAGCTGGGCGAAAGCAGATTCTGCCGCTGGGCGAAGACGGTGTTCAGATTGGTGCCTGCCCATTCGAGCCGTCCGTGATCGAGCGAGACGGAGAATGTCATGTCGCTTTCGTGCGACGCGACATCGAGTTCGTCGAAGAGTGCGATCAGGTTGGGATAAGTGCGATCGTTGAAGACGAGAAAGCCTGTATCGACGGGATGGGTGAGGCCATCGAGCTCGACGTCTACGGTATGGGTATGCCCGCCGGCGTAGGTGGCGGCCTCGTAAAGCGTCACGCGATGGCGGCGTGCCAGCAGATACGCACTCGCAAGTCCAGCGATGCCCGAGCCGACGACCGCAACGTGGCTGCCCGGCGGAACGGGATGGGTTTCCGTCTGCACATCCATTGCGTGTTCTCCATCGGCGGCGCGTCATTCCTCTCGCGTCATCCCTCTTTTACGCACGGCAACAGCAGACGGATGCAGCCATGCGGCGGTGCTCCCGGTTCTACGGCGAACCGGTACACGCGAATACCCGCACCGCCGATGCGTGCCGCGTCGGAAGCAGTACGTCGCACGAACGTCCGGACTGATTGTTGGATCCGTGAAAAATATAGCTGGATACGGAGGGCGGAAATGGAACAGGAGTGGGACGCCGATGGGAACAGATGGCCAGGTTCGATAAAGGGGGTGACAAATGTCGACTGTGCCTAATAAAGTTGCATCGAAAGATTTTCGTCGATCGTTCGAAATAAGTGCTTGACAGCCCCCTGGGGGTTCCGCATAATTCGGCCTCTCCAAACAACGGAGACGCAAGAAAGCAGCAGAAAACAGCGGCTTTTTAGCGAATGTTCTTTAACAATCAACAGCCGATAAGTGTGGGCGCTCGATGACGAGGC